>JAICUE010000262.1 GCA_025936015.1 Gemmatimonadaceae bacterium | reverse complement strand
GCGTAACTAGAAGTTACGCGGCGAGCGCCAGGTTGTCGTTGGCGATTGAAATTTACCCGAGAGTTTTACCAGGGCTCAGGAAGCCTGGACACGCGACGCCGATGTCAACTTACCCGTCGAATCTAGTTCGGGCCCGTTGGTGGATCGGTCCCTGAAATATAGCGGGGCGACCTCTCGTTTTCAACTGGAGCGAGCTCGCAACTTTGTGATGTCTTCGAGCGGGCTCACCTGTCCTACCCCACTGCCGAGTGCGCGGTCCGCACCTGGTTGCGACCGCCGTCCTTCGCCTCGTAGAGCGCCTTGTCGGCTGCGGGAAACAGCGCGTCGCGCAGCGCCGTGCTCTCCGGGTATCCGGCGACGCCGAAGCTCGCCGTCACCTTGATGGTTCGGTCCCCGCGCTGCACCGGCTTCGCCGCGATCGCCTTCCGGACTCGCTCGGCGACTTCCTGCGCCCGCGCGACGCTGGTCTCCGGGAGCAGGATCGCGATCTCCTCCCCGCCATAACGCGCACAGACATCCTCCGCGCGCAGGCAGTCGAGGAAGACGCGTGCGACCGCCTTGAGCACCGCGTCTCCGGCTTCGTGGCCATAGGTGTCGTTCACGCGCTTGAAGTGGTCGACGTCGGCGACGATCAGCGATGCGGGCGAACCGTGCGCGAGCGAATCGGACACGATCCGCGCGAGCTGCTCGTCGAAGTGCCGCCGGTTGTACAACCCGGTCAGCCCGTCCGTCCGCGCGCGCCGCCATTCCTCTTCGATCTCCCACGCCGTCTCGAGCGAGCGGGCAGCGATCACCCCCAGCAGGCTGACGTTCTCGACCTCGCGGCGCGTCAGCGTATCGTGCACATCGCTCTCGATGACGATTGCGCCGATCACGCCGATGTCAGCGCGCGCGAGCGGGAGGACCGCGAGCCCGCCGAGCTCGCGTTTCGGTTCTCCCCTGCCATAAATCGTCGCTCCGCGCAGCACGCGTGCATCCTCCTTGTGCAGCAGCTTCCGCATCGAGCATTGCTCGGCGACCACGGAATCACCGTCGATCGCGAGGCCCGGTGCGAGCGCGTGGCCGCGCGAGACCGCCATGACGGTTCCGGTCTCGTGCTCAGGATCCCAGCGGATGAGCGCCGAACGCTGCGCCGATGTGACCTCGATCGCCGTCTGGCAGATCGCCGCGCCTAACGCGTCGGTCGTCTTGGCCGCCTGGAGCCGCTCGGCGGCGCGGATCAGTGCCGGCGTCGAGAGGAGGTGACGGCTCGCTTCACGGCGGAGGTCGAGCAGGTCGAGGAGCACCGCCGCGTGGGCGGCGTGGCGGGCCGCCCAGCGTTTCGCGCCGTCGGGCGTATGGGTCAATCCCGCGCGTGACGAGATGCTGAGTGCCCCGTGCACCCGTCCGCCTTCCCGCACCGGCGCGACGACGAAGAAGCTGACGTCACCGTCGGCAACGCACTGGACCTGTCCCGTCTCGGCGGCCCACCGGACGAGCGGTGCCCACGCGTCGCGGTCGAAGTAGCGCGGCGATGTCGCCTGCTCGGTGGACCATGCGGCGGCGCGCTGCGTCTGGCGCGCCTCGTTGAAGCGCCAGAACACGACTTCATCGGCACCCATCGTGTCGCGGACATCGCGCAGGTACCGGTCGAGGGCGTCGATATGGCGAAGCCCCTCGGCGGTCTGGAACTGCGCCTGACGCTCGCTCCGGAGGTCGCCGACGACCGCGTCGTTGCCTAACGGCGTCATCCGGCGGTCGGCGAGGTACCCCTCGACTCGCGCGAGTCTCGCCCGTGCCTTCGCTTCCTCGGTGACGGCACGGCGGGCGTAGGCGATCGGGATCAGCCCCACTGAAAAAAGCGCGACGGCCACCGAGAAGAGCCACGCGGGGTCCACGTGGCGGTGGAGCATCGGATCGGCGACGACGAGCGCGGCGATCCAGAGCGCGGCCGCGGTCGCGCCGTTGGCGAGCGAGCCGCGCCAGGCAAAGCCCAACGCGATGAAGCCGGGAACGAGTACTGCCGGAGAGCGAAGGCCGCCGGTAATCTCGACCAGCAGGAAGAGCAGCGCCGATGCGACGACGAGCCACCACGGCAGCGCGGCGCGAAGCTTTGCCGTGATCCTGCCTGACGATGCGGCCCAGCCGGCGCCCAGAGCGACGAGGTTCGACGCCGCGGCGACCAGCCCGAGCCAGGCCGACGGATGCGTGGCGGTGCGGCGCAGCGCGTACAGCGCGGCGATCGCGATGCACCAGGCCAGCGCTGCCGGCACCGCGTTGGCGAGGAGCCGCTGGCGCTCGGAGCGCGGATTCTCGCCAGGGATCCGCAGCATCGCGGTGTCCGGAGACGGCCGCGCTGCCGGTGCGATCTCAGTCGTGGGTGATCCGCGATGCGGCGACCGCGGCCCCGAAACCGTTGTCGATGTTGACCACCGTAAGGCCGGCCGCGCAGCTCGATAGCATCGCCAACAGCGCCGCCAGGCCGCCGAAGCTCGCGCCGTAGCCGACGCTCGTCGGTACCGCGATCACCGGAGCGCGCACGAGGCCGGCGACGACACTCGGAAGCGCTCCGTCCATTCCGGCGACGACGATGACGACACGCGCCGAGTGCAGCGCCTCGGCGCGCGACAGCAGGCGATGGATGCCGGCGACGCCGACGTCGGTGAGGCGCTTCACCGTGTTGCCTAACGCTGCGGCGGTGACCGCCGCTTCCTCGGCAACCGGGAGATCGCTCGTCCCAGCGGTGACGATGAGGACGTCGCCGGTGCCACGTGGAGCTGGCGATTCCGGGAGGAGCCACGCGGTGCGACCGAGATCGTTGAGCCGCGCCGCCGGGAATCGGGCGCCGAGCGCCGCCCGCACCTCGGGCTCCGCGCGCGTCGCGAGGAACCCGTCACCGCGCTCGGCGATGCGCTCGGCGATCGCCACGACCTGGTCGAGCGTCTTGCCCGGGCAGTAGATCACCTCGGGATACCCCTGGCGCAGCGCGCGATTGTGGTCGATCGTCGCGAAGTCGAGCTCCTCGACCGGCGCGTGCGACAGTCGCTCGAGCGCATCGGCGACCGGCAGCGTGCCGTCCGCGACCTTGCCCAGCAGGTCGCGTACGCGCTCGCGGATCACGCCTCGGCGACCTCGAGCTCCGCCGCGTCGCTCGGTGCGGGCGCCGTGTCGAGGTACCGCTCGCGATGCGCGAGGTAGTCGGCGAAGATTCCTTCGACCTCGCCTAACGATATGACGGCGTGGAGCTTCTTCCGCAGCTCGGCCGACCCGGGAAGTCCCTTGGCATACCACCCGAGGTGCTTGCGGAACTCGATCGCCGCGCCGCGTGCGTCGATCTCGTAGTCGGCGGCGAGCTGCGCATGGTGCAGCGCGACCGCGAACCGCTGCTCGACCGTGGGATCGGGTGGAACCGGCCTGCCCTCGAGGAGTGCCCGCGTCTGCGCGAAGATCCACGGCTGCCCATAGGACCCGCGCGCAATCATCACGCCGGTGCAACCGGTCTCGCGATGCATGCGGACCGCGTCGGCCGGGGTCCTGATGTCACCATTCCCGAGCACCGGGATCTCGAGCGCGTCGACAACCGCGGCGATCTCCTCCCAGCGTGCGCTGCCGCTGTACATCTGCGAGCGAGTACGCGGGTGCAGCGTCAGCACGCGCGCACCGGCGTCCTGGCAGCGGAGTGCGATCGTGACGGGATCGCGCATCTCCTCGCTCCAGCCGCTGCGGATCTTGACCGTGACGGGCAGGTGGGTCGCGCGCGACACGGCGCGAATGACGTCCTGCACGAGCCCGAGATCCTTCAGGCATCCCGAGCCGCCGTTGCGCCGCACGACCTTCTTCACCGGGCAGCCGAAGTTGATGTCGATGAATTCTGGCTGAAAGACGTCGGTGACGAACGCGGCGGCCTCGCCCATCGCCGCGGGCTCGGCGCCGAAGATCTGCACGCCGATCGGCCGCTCTTCCGGCTTGAAGCGCAGCTTCGAGATCGTCGCCTCGATCTCGCGCCGGATTCCTTCCGCCGAGAGGAACTCGGTCACGACCACGTCCGCCCCATGCTCGCGGCAGAGCTGGCGGAAGGGCGACTCGGAAACGCCGGCCATCGGTGCGAGATAGAGCGGCACGTCAGGCGCGAGCGGGAACGGAAATGCGCGGCGCGGCATGAGCGGAAGTTATCCGATGGCGGAAATGCGTGCAACCTAAGGGTTTGACACTCTTCCTACCCTCCGATATGATTCAAGGTTCGTGTGACGCCCGCCACGCTGATCATCCGACCTCAAACGAAAGACGATAGATGGAATTGCGCGAGTTCTTCTCCGAAGACGCGATCAAGCTGGAGCTGGAGGGGACGACGAAGGACGAGGTCCTGAAGGAGCTGATCGGGCTGCTCAAGCTCGACGAGAAGAGCGAAGGAATGCTCTTCAAGATGCTCAAGCGTCGCGAGAACCTGGGATCGACCGGCATCGGCCGCGGAATCGCCATCCCTCACTGCCGCTCACTGGTCGTCAACAAGCTGCGCGTCGCATTCGGCCGTAAGGCATCGGGCGTCGACTTCAAGGCGATCGACGAGAAACCGGTGAACTTCTTCTTCCTGATCGTCGCGCCACCGCTCGAGGTGTCGAACCAATACCTGCCGGTACTTGGCAAGATCGCGCAGTTCAGCAAGGAGCCCGACGTGCCGCAGCGTCTGCTCGGACTCACCGAGAACTCGCAGTTCCTCAAGCTGCTCGAAGAGAAAGGCGTCTGAGCCTTCCCTGGAAGAGAGAAGCCCGCACTGGCAGAGCCGGTGCGGGCTT
>JAICUE010000225.1 GCA_025936015.1 Gemmatimonadaceae bacterium | reverse complement strand
GTCGGATTGACGACCGCCGCGACGATCTGGGTGGTTGCCGCGATAGGCCTGACAATCGGCGCGGGGAGCTTCGTCGAGGCGTCTGGCGCGACGCTCCTCGTGGCGAGCGTGCTCTATGGGCTGGGACGGGTCGAGAAGCGGCTGCTGCAGACGCGGCGGGTGATTGGCGGGACGCTGCGGGTGCTGCCGAGGACGCCGTTCGACGAGCTCGAACAGATCTTCAATTCGGCGGGGATCCAGGTGCTGCAGAAAACCGTTTACGAGCATAGCGACGATCGCACCTACGAACTGAAGCTGATGGGACCCGCGCGCCAATACGACATCATCTCCGCGGCGCTGATGCGCCGGAGCGACGTGCTCAGCGCGCAGTTCGACTGAGGCACGCCCGTGTCACGCCCGCCTGACGTTGCCGGCGCGACGCGCTTGCTCGTCGCCGATCTCGCCGCCACTTCGCGCAACTGGTCGCTGACGCCGACGGCGCGCGCGCGAATCGAGGGTGCCACGCCTAACGGCTGGCGGGTGCATTTCGTCAGCGCGCCGACGATCTCCGATGGCGACGGCGGCTCGCCGCCGAGCACCGAGGTGTTGGAGCGGGTCGCGAGCGCCGAAGCGTATTTCGGCTTCGGCCTCTCACGCGCGGTGTTCGACGCCGGAAAGTCGCTGCGATGGGTACACTCGGCCGCGGCCGGCGTCGGCGCCGCACTGTTTCCGGAGATGGTTGCGAGCGACGTCATCCTGACGAATGCGGCAGGGATCTACGGAAAGCCGATTGCCCAGCACGTCCTTGGCGGCGTGCTGTATTTCCTGCGCTCGTTCGATATCGCGGTAGCGCTGCAGGAGACCGGCAAGTGGGACAAGCAGCCGTTCGTCGGCGACGAGTCGCGCGTGCGGGAGCTCGCCGACTGCCAGGTGCTGGTGATCGGCGCCGGAGGACTCGGGTCGGCGATCGCCGAAGCGATGGCGCACTTCGGTGCGCGATGCATCGGCGTGCGGCGGCATCCTGACCGTCCGCTGCCCGCCGGGTTCGAGCGCGTCGTCGGTGTTGACGCGATCGACGACGAGCTGCCTGGCGCTGACGTCGTCGTGCTCGCGACGCCGGCGACCGCGGAAACGCGATCGCTGTTGAACGCCGAGCGCATCGCGCGACTCGGTCGCGACGCGATCGTGGTCAATGTCGGCCGTGGCTCCCTGGTCGACGAAGCGGCGTTGACGCGCGCGCTGGCGAGCGGCGCGCTGCGCGGCGCAGTGCTCGACGTGTTCAGCGAAGAACCATTGCCGGCGTCGAGCGCGCTCTGGGGACTTCGCAACGTGCTGATCACGCCTCACGTTTCCGGCGTGTCCCCGCACTGGTACTGGGATCGACAGCTCGACCTGTTCCTCGACAACTGGTCGCGATACGCAGTGGGAAAGCAGCTGCGAAACGTCGTCGACAAGAATGCCGGTTATTGAATTTTCATTGGAGTCATAAATGCAGCGCATCATCAAGGCAGCAGTCGATCGTGGGGCGTCGGACGTGCACATCAAGGCGGGCGACGTGTTTCGCGCGCGCATCAACGGCGAGCTGGTGCCGCTCACGCGCCAGGCACTGACGCCGGAGCAGACGCGCGCGATCGCGCTCGACCTCATTCGCAACGAGGAGGATCGCAAGCGGATCGACTCGATCACCGACTACGACTGCGGATGGGGCGCGCAGGGGATCGGACGCTTTCGCGTCAACATCCTCCGCCAGCGCGGCAGCTTCGCGATCGTGATGCGCGTGATCCCGTTCGAGGTGCCGACGGTCGAGCAGCTGCGGCTTCCCCCGGCGCTGACGAAGATCGCCGAGGCCGAGCGCGGGATGGTGCTCGTCACCGGCGTGACCGGCTCGGGCAAGAGCACGACGATGGCGGCGCTGGTGAACTACATCAACACCAACGAGAACCGCCACATCATCACGCTCGAGAACCCGATCGAGTTCCTGCATCGCGACCTGAAGTCGTCGCTGACGCAGCGCGAGATCGGCGCCGACACCGAGAGCTTCAAGATGGGACTGCGCGCCGCGCTGCGGCAGGATCCCGACGTCATCATGATCGGCGAGATGCGCGACGCGGAGACGATCGACACCGCGATCAAGGCCGCCGAGACGGGGCACCTGCTGATATCGACGCTGCACACCCCCGACGCCATCTCGACGATCATGCGCATCATGGCCATGTTTCCTCCCCAGGAGCAGGCGGTGGTCCGCATCCGGCTCGCCGAGTCGCTGCATGCGGTGATCTCGCAGCGGCTTCTTCCCCGCGCGGATGGGAAGGGGCGCGTCGCCGCTGCGGAGATTCTCGTCGTGACGCCGACCATTCGCGACCTGATCGTCGATGGCGGCAATCTTCCCGAGATTCGCGACTACATGTCGGAAGGCAAGGAGCAATACGGGATGCAGACCTTCGACCAGCACCTGACGGAGCTCGTGCTGTCAGGCGACGTTTCGTATGAGGTCGCGCACGCGAACGCGTCGAAGCCGAGCGATTTCGAGCTCCAGATGCGAACCTTTGGCGGCATGTCGAAGAAAGCGGCCCACCCGGGTGCCGCGGGCGGGGCGCCGAACGGGGGCGCACGGACCCCCGCGCCGCAGCCGGAGACCGCGCCGGCCGACAACGGCTTCGGCAGCGGGCTCGATTTCCTCAATCCATGAGCGAACAGCAGCGAGCGTTAGGCGGCGTGCTCTGCCCCGTCGTCACGACCTTTCGCGGCGACGAGACGATCGATCGCGACGCCTTCCTCGCGAACGTCCACGCGCACCTCGCTGACGGGGTGCACGGCATCGTCGTCGCCGGATCTTCGGGCGAGGCCGCGCTGCTGGACGAGGACGAACGCGGAGATCTCGTTTCCTGGGCGCGCGCAGCGGTGCCGGCCGATCGCTGGCTCGTGTCAGGGTGCGGTGGCGAGTCGACACGAATCGTCATCAAGCGTGCGCGGGAATCGGCGCGCCGCGGCGCGGACGCGATCCTCGTCGTCTCGCCGCACTACTACCTGACGGCGATGACGCGGGACGCGCTGCTCGCGCACTTCCGCCGCGTGGCCGACGAGAGTCCGTTGCCCGTCCTCCTCTACAACATCCCGAAGTACGCGCACCTGACACTCGAGCCCGCGCTCGTCGCCGAGCTCGGGCAGCATCCGAACATCGTCGGGATGAAGGACAGCTCGGGCGACCTCGAGCTGCTCGGGAAGTACGTCGATCTCGCGCAGACGGACAGCTTCACGGTGCTCACCGGAAGCGGCACCACGTTTCATCCGGCGCTGCAGCGCGGCGCCCGCGGCGGGATCCTCGCGGTCGCGCTCTTCGCCGGGACGATCGCCACGCGCGTGTACGAGTCCGCAGTCGGCAACGGCCGCGGTGACGGTGCGACCGCTCGCCGGGCGCAGGACCAGCTCACCCCCTTGTCCGCGCAGATCGTCAACGGACTTGGCGTCGCCGGAATCAAGGCCGCGCTCGACCAGGTCGGCCGCCGCGGCGGCCCGGTGCGCTCCCCGCTGCTTCCGCTCTCGGCGGGGGACGAGGCGCGCGTCGTCGAGCTGCTGCGTCGCGCCGATCCACACCTGACCGCGTGACCGCGCGACATGTGCTGCCTGCCTGACGGCGTCCACTGAGCCGCCACGATCCCGCTCCCGAGATCAGCGGGGACGCGGCAGCCCGCGCGTTCCTCGCGAGCGTTGCCAGCGAGCCACGTCCGGCGGGAGGCAGCGCCGAGGCCGGCGTCCGTGAGCTCTGCCGCTCGCGCCTAACGGCGGCCGGGTTCCGCGTCGCGGAGGAGCATTTCGAGTATTCGTCGTTGCCCGGACGCTGGGCGACCCCGTTCGGCGGCGTCGTCGCCTGCCTGACGGCCGGCGGGGCTGCCGCACTCGGCAGCCATGGGCAGCCGGCGCTGGCGCTGCTGACGATCGCTGGCGCGGCGGCATTTGTCTTCGTCGCCGGACGGATGCTCGCGCGGCGAGTGACGACGCTCCGGTGGCACCGCGCGCAGAGCACCAATCTCGTCGCGACTCGCGGGACGCCGCGTGTGTGGCTGGTCGCGCATCTCGACAGCAAGTCGCAGCCGGTGCCGATGCTCGCGCGGGTAAGCGGCATCGCGATCGCAACCGCGTCGCTCGTCGCGCTTGCCGCGTGCGCGGTGCTCGCGCTGACGGCGATCTCGCCTTCCCCACACGTCTGGCACGTCGCGGGCATCGTCGGCATCATTGCGTCGCTCCCGGTGGTCGCGAGCAGCGTCGGGGCACGATCGCCCGGGGCGCTCGACAACGGGTCCGGCATCGTTACCATCCTCCTCGCCGCCGGGGCGCTGCCGCGCGAGATGCCGGTTGGCGTGCTCCTGACGAGCGCCGAAGAGCTCGGGATGGCCGGTGCACGCGCGTTCGCCGCGGC
Source organism: Gemmatimonadaceae bacterium (assembly GCA_025936015.1). GTDB lineage: Bacteria > Gemmatimonadota > Gemmatimonadetes > Gemmatimonadales > Gemmatimonadaceae > JABFXC01. Next base: position 894 of record JAICUE010000225.1, on the reverse strand, counting down.
GCGCACCCCAGCGATGGCGATCAATGTCGATGGCGTTGACGATCATGGGACCACGATCTGCATGTACCATGGCCGCGCGGCGCGCGTCCGCGTCGGAGTCGCGCGCGCAGCACGTGCGCTCGCGATGCGGGTGCGCGAGCAGCCAACCATTCCCGGGCTGTTGACCGACGGCGTCGCGCTCGCCGAGGCCGGCTGGAGCGCGGTCACGTTGAGTCGCGGTGGCCTCGGAACGTTATGGCGCATCCATCGGTCGGCGGACGTCGCCGCGCGGCTGAACGGAATTGGAATGCACGAAGTCGCGCGTCTCGTCGCGAGCGCCGCTCGCGAAATCGCGTGACGGAACTCGCGGGATCCCAGCGCGAGAAGTGCACGCCGCGCTGGAACTCACGCGGGCGCGACGCGTAAGCGAAGAGTCACCATCCAGCGGTCATCCATGACGATCATCCTGCTCGCGTTCCTTCTGTTCTGCTGCATCCTGCTGATTCCACTCGGATTGCCCGGCACGTGGCTGATCCTCGGTGTGGCAGTCGGCTATGCCGCGCTCACGCGCGAGAGCATCGGGTGGGTCAGTATCGTGATCGTCGGCGTGCTCGCGATCATCGGCGAGATTCTCGAGTTCATGCTCGCCGGCCGTTATGCACGGAAGTACGGCGGGTCGAAGCGTGCGGGCTGGGGCGCGATCATCGGCGGAATGGTCGGCGCATTCGTCGGGATTCCGGTTCCGATCGTCGGTCCGATGATCGGCGCGTTCATTGGAGCGTTCGTCGGAGCGCTGCTCTTCGAGCTGGCCGGCGGCACGCGCGCTGGACCGGCAACGAGGGTCGCCACTGGCGCGCTGCTCGGCCGTGTCGTGGCCGCGGCGATGAAGGTCGGTATCGGCTTCGTGATGGCGGC
>JAICUE010000016.1 GCA_025936015.1 Gemmatimonadaceae bacterium | reverse complement strand
GAATCGCTCAGCATTTCCCGGCGACGGCGACGCGACCGCGACCACCTCCATCTCTTCGGGCATCATCTTCACCGAATGCGCGATGCAGTCCGCCTGAAAGCGGGAGCCGATGATGCCGATTCTGACTTTGGACATGGACTTGAAAATGTTCGTATTAATTTTGGCGGTAAGCGATAAGCTGCAAGCAGTAAGCGACTGCGTTGCTGCAGTTGCCGCTGTCGCTGACAGCTTGACGCTTATCGCTTACAGCTGCAGTTCACCCCCACGCCCGCTGCCCCGGCGCGAGCGGCAGGCATCCGACCCACTTGCCCGGCACCTGGATGTAGCGCAGCGCCTTCGTCATCCCGATCTGCGACGAGAAGTACGCCCGCTCGGCGACTTCGCGCATCAATGGATACCAGTGCGTGTCGGGGGGTGCCTTCTTCGCTTCGACGCCGAGCACGCGCAGCAGGTTCTCGCGCTGATCGCGCGGAAGCCCGGCGAAGTCGGTGTTGTACGCCGTCTCGCAGCGCTGTCGCAGCTCGTCGAGTCCTTTCAGCAATCGCTGCTGCGCGTCTGGCTCGTAACAGTCGGTGACGAGCAGGTTGATCTCCTGCCCCGCGTTCGCCTCCTTCGCACCCGGCGACGCCGCCGTTTTCGGCAGGATCGTGTCGGCGATCGCCTCGGCGAGGTCCTGGTCGTCGCGCGACAGGATTCCCGTCGTCGGCGGCCGTTGGTCGCGCGCGCAGCCGGCGAGGACACCGGTCGAGAGCATCGCGATCCCGCCTAACGCGACCGCTCCGGTCTTCAGCGCCTCGCGCCTGTTCATCGATGGCATTGAAGTGGGCCTGTCAGAGGTTCTGCCTCGCCATCTCCTCCGCGGCGTGGTTCGCCGCCCGCGCCGTCAGCGCCATGTAGAGGATCGACGGGCTCTGGTTGCCGGTCGAGGTCATGCACGCGCCGTCCGTCACGAACACGTTAGGCACCGCATGCAGCTGGTTCCACGCGTTGAGCAGCGAGCTCTTCGGGTCCTTTCCCATCCGGCAGCCGCCCATCTCGTGGATGTCGAGCCCCGGCGCCCACTTCGTGTCATGGGTCTCGATGTCGCGGCAGCCGGCGACCGCCAGCATCTCCTCGGCCTGCGTCCGCCAGTCACGGATCATCTTCTCGTCGTTGTCGTCGTAGCCGACCGAAGTGACCAGCAATGGAATTCCCCACTGGTCCTTGAGCGTATCGTGCAACCTCACGTGGTTCGCCTCCTTCGGGATCGTCTCGCCCTGCATGTACATCCAGATCCCCCACTGCCCCGGCTCCGACTGGGCATCCTTGTACGCGGCGCCGATGTCGTCGGGAGTCGACCGCCCGCGGCCGCGATAACCGTCGACGAACGTCGTGTACCCGCCGACAAAATCGGTGTCCTGCTTCCCGAGGTTCCGGAAGTTGACGAGGATCGCCTCGGTCGGATTGCGGCCGTAGAAGTACTCGCCCTCCAACCCATCCAGCGTCCCGCCGCCGGCCGCGCGATAGCTCTGGTGGCAGACATAACGGCCGAGCAGGCCGTTGTCGTTGCCCAGCCCGTGAGGGAAGCGCGCCGAGGTCGAGTTGAGCAGGACGAGGTTCGTGTTCAGCGCCGACGCGTTCATGAACACGATGCGGCTCCTGAACTCGTGCACCTCGTGCGTCTTCGCATCGATCACCCGGACGCCGGTCGCCTTGCCCTTCTTCTCATCGTAGAGCACCGAATGCACGACGGAGTGCGGACGCACCGTCAGGTTGCCGGTCTTCATCGCCCACGGCAGCGTCGACGAGTTCGAGCTGAAGTAGCCGCCGTACGGGCAGCCCCGCATGCAGAGGTTGCGCGCCTGGCAGGTGCCGCGCCCTTGGCTCAGGTGAATCGGCTTCGGCTTCGAGAGATGCGCCCATCGTCCCTGCACGACGTGACGATTGCGGTAATGCGCGAGCAGCTTGTCGCGCATGTGCTTCTGCGCGCAGTCGAAGTCGAAGGGCGGGAGGAACTCGCCGTCAGGCATCGCCTCGAGATGATCCTCGTTCCCGCAGACGCCGATGAACTGCTCGACGTGCGAGTACCAGGGCGCGACGTCGTCGTAGCCGATCGGCCAGTTGATCCCGTAGCCTAACGTTTCCGGCGCGACGAACTCGTACTTGCTCCACCGCTGCGTCGCTCGTCCCCAGATCAGCGACTTGCCCCCGACCTGGTAGCCGCGGATCCAGTCGAAGGGCTTCTCCTGCACGTAAGGATGATCCGCGTCCTTGATGAAGAAGTGCGCGGTGTCCTCGCCGTAGCCCGCCGCCTTGCTGATCAGCGGGTTGTCGTGGATCATCTTCCGCGGGATCGCGCCGCGATGCGGCAGCTCCCACGGAAGCAGGTTCATCGTCGGGTAGTCCTTGATGTGCTGCACGTCGCGCCCGCGCTCGAGCACGAGCGTCTTCAGCCCCTTCTCGCAGAGCTCCTTCGCCGCCCAGCCTCCGGAGATCCCGGAGCCGACGACGATCGCGTCATAGGTCGTCTCGATCGCTGGCATCGCGCGTCAGTGCGGCGTGATGACGCGCGGCTCCGATCCGGGAAGCGCAGGTCGTTCGCGCGGCGCGCGCTCCGCTGCGGTGCGTTCGGCGAGCAGCCGCGTCATGAACCGCTGCCCTTCGGTGATTCGCTCGACCTCGATCGCGATCGCATCGACCGCCTGCTCGAGGCGATTGGAGTCCACACCGTGCCGGTCGAGCAACGGACGTCCAGGATCGCGGCGAATTTCCAGCTCTCGGCGAGCATTCCACCAGGCGACGCCGAACACGAGCGCGGCGGGTGTCGCGACTATTCCGAGTAGTGCAAGGAGAGCGAGCGGCTGCATGAATGCCTCGTCTGCCTGGATGAATGCGTGCGATGCCGGCGAACGCCGACCCGCCGTTCGCGCTTGCAGTCCCCGGTTGTTCGGGGTCGAAAGCGAAGCTACGGTCGGTTCCCGTCGATGGAAAGATCGCGGACCGCGACGGATTCGCGTATGTTCCCGCGCCCCGCTCACCTGACGACATCGAGGAGTCGCAACCATGAAGAGTGCGCAGCTGCCCCTCTCGCGTCATCGCCCCTCGGCTCTCGCGCTAGCCGCTGCAGCCGGCGTCATCTGCGGTTGCTCGCCCGCGGTTCCGACGCCGCCGCTCCCGGCAGCACCCCGCGTCACGGTCGATGCCGGGATCCTCGAGGGACGCGCCGACTCCGCGCACCGCCTGCTCGTCTTCGCCGGCGTCCCCTACGCCGCGCCGCCGGTCGGCGATCTCCGCTGGCGGCCACCGCAGCCGCTCCCGTCATGGCAAGGCGTGCGCAGCGCGAAGCAGCTCGGCCACAACTGCATGCAGCTCCAGCCCTACGGCGACATCGACCCATTCGCCGCGGGCGTCTCCGAGGACTGCCTCTACCTCAACGTCTGGACGCAGTCGCTCAGCGGCAGCCGGCCGGTGATGGTCTGGATCCATGGCGGTGGCTTCTTCGCCGGCTTCGGCGGCGAGGAGCGTCATAACGGTGCGGTGCTCGCCGGCAAGGGCGTCGTCGTCGTCACCATCAACTACCGGCTCGGAGCGTTAGGCTTCTTCGCCCATCCGGCACTCGCCGCCGAATCGCCGCAGCACGCCTCGGGGAACTACGGCCTGCTCGACCAGGTCGCCGCGCTCGATTGGGTTCGCCGCAACATCGCCCGCTTCGGCGGCGATCCGTCGCGCGTGACGATATTCGGCGAGTCCGCCGGCGGGATGAGCGTCGGCGCGCTGATCGGCTCTCCCCTGGCGAAGGGCCTTTTTGCCCGCGCGATCCTCGAGAGCGGCACCGGCACCGGGGGCGCCGTCGCCCGCACCGATTCGGCGCAGGCCACCGGGATGCGCGTCGCCAGCGCGTTAGGCGTCACCGGCACCGACGCTGCCGCGGCCTCGCGGCTCCGCGCGCTCCCCGCCGACAGCGTCCTCGCCACGACCGTTCGCGTCGCCGGCAACATCGGCACTCCGATCTTCTGGCCGTCGATCGACGGCTATGTCCTCCCCCATCCCGTCGACTCGGCGATCGTACTCGGCACGGCGAACATCGTCCCGGTGATCGTCGGCAGCAACGCCGACGAGCCACAATCGATCTTCGGTGCGCCGAGCCGGGCCTTCGCCCGGCTGATCACCGCGCATGGCGCGCCGGCGTACCTGTACCAGTTCACCCGCGTCGCCGCCGACAGCGTGAACGCGAAGCGCGGCGCGTACCACAGCGCGGAGATCGTGTTCGTCTTCGGACGATCGCACCCCCTCGACCCGGGGGCTGGAAGCACGCCGTACGATTCGATGCTGGCTGATGCGATGAGCGACTACTGGGCCGCATTCGCGACGTCGGGCGACCCTAACGGTCCGCCGACCGCCGGGAAGTGGCCGCGGTGGCCAGTGTACGATCCGGCAACCGATGCCTACATGGAGCTCGGGAAGCAGATCGTCGCCAGGCGCGACATCAGGAAGGCGCTGTACGACTCGCTCGACGTGCAGGCACGAGCGCGGGGAGAGGTGCGGCCATGAGGTTGGCCACGCCCGTCAGCGTGGGCGGCGATCGTTAGGCAGCGTCAGAGCAGCGACTTGATCCATCCGCCATCGACGGCGATCGACGCGCCGGTGACGTAGCTCGCCTGCTCCGACGCGAGGAAGGCGACCATCGCCGCAAACTCGCGCGGTTCGCCGAGCCGGCCCATCGGGATCTGCTTCTCGATGAGGCCGAGCTGCTCGTCGGCGGTGGTGCCGCGGAGCTGCGCGTTCTTCGCCGCGAGATTCGTGACACGGTCGGTCCGGGTGTAGCCAGGCATGACGTTGTTCACCGTGACGCCTGACGATGCCACTTCGTTGGCCAGCGTCCGCGCAAAGCCGGTCACCGCGGCGCGCACGCTGTTCGAGAGGATGAGGTTGTCCACCGGCTGCTTCACCGCTATCGACGTGATGTTGATGATGCGCCCCCAGTGGCGTTCCTTCATCCCCGGCAGCACGGCGCGCGTCAGCTCGACGACGCTGTCCAGCGTCTGCCTGACCGCGGCGTGCCACGCTTCAGCGGAATGACTCTCGAAAGGCCCCGCCGGCGGACCGCCCCCATTGGTGACGAGGACGTCGACGCGGCCGAACTCCTGCATCGCCGCGGCCGCGACCTGGCTCACGTCTTCCGCGTTCGACAGGTCGGCAGTGAGCGCGACGACCTTGCGCTTCGACGCCGTGCGGATGGCGTTCGCCGTCTCGGCGAGTGCATCCTTGCCTCGCGCGCAGAGCACGAGATCGCACCCCTCCGCCGCGAGCACCTCCGCCACCGCGCGCCCGAGCCCTCTGCTCGAGGCCGCGACGAGGGCGACCTTTTCGTTCAGTCCGAGATCCATGTGCGGAAGGATAGAGGTTTCCTGCTCACCGCTGCGGGGGGTATGATTGCGCCTGCCTAACGCTGGGCTTCCGCGCCGCGCGTCTCGATCACCGCGAGGGTGCAGCGCGAGATGCAGACCAGCCGGTCCGCCTCGTCGCGGATTTCGATCGACCACACCTGGGACGTGCGTCCAACGTGAATGGGGACGCCCGTTGCCCGGACCATGCCCGCCTTCACCGCGCGGATGTGATTGCCGTTGATCTCCTGTCCGACGACGGCGTACCGCTCGCGATCGACGCGCCCCGCTGCGCCCAGTGAAGCGACGGTCTCCGCCAGCGCGATCGACGCGCCGCCGTGAAGGAGCCCGTACGGCTGCCGCGTCCGGTCGTCGACGGGCATCGTCGCGACCACGCGATCGTCCGTCAACTCGACGATCTCGATGCCTAACGCGCCAGCGAGGATGCTGCGCGGCAGCGCGCGGACCCAATCCGGAAGCACCGACATCCCGCTACTTGCGGTGGAAGTAGCTGTCGGTGTGGTTCAGCCAGTCCTGGCGCGGCGGGCTGAAGATGTCGACGTCGAGCGTGTCGTCGAGCGCGAGCGCCTTGTGGGGCAGGTTGGACGGGATCCAGAGCACCTCACCGGCGCGGACGTCGAGCTCCTCCTTCTCGTCCTCGCCGATCCAGAAATGCAGCGCGCCTTCGAGGATGTACGTGAGCTGCTCGTTCTCGTGCGAGTGCTTCGGGACGATGCTTCCCTTGTCGAGGTAGACATGGGCGAGCATCATGCGCTCCCCGGTCACCAGCCGCCGTGAGATCTGGTCGGTGACGCGCTCCTTCGGCATGTCGGACCAGCGAAAGAACTTGACGCTCTGTTGAGGAGTCATGACTCGCATCGCGAAGAGTGAACTCTGGTGCCGCAGCAGCTCGGCGAAGAAGTTATCATCGGGCAGCGGACTCTGGCATCCTCGCGCCGGTCAACGCGGCCTCGGCACACAAGAGAAACCAGCACCACGTGAAACTCCTCATGGCAAAACGCACGCTCCCCGTTTCCCTGTTGCTCTTTTCACTTGCCACCTGCAAGGACAACGTCGCCCCCGACCCGGGGACGCATCACGAGCGAGGCCCGAATCCGCAGTCGGTGTCGGTGCTGACACAGCACAACGACAACACCCGCGCCGGGTGGAACGCCAACGAGACCGCGTTGACGACCAGCAACGTGAACGTCCAGAAGTTCGGCGCGCTCTTCACCCTCCCGGTCGACGACCAGGTGTATGCGCAGCCGCTGGTCGTCGGGCATGTCGCCATCGCTGGTGGTGAGCACAACGTCGTCTACGTCGCCACCGTCAACAACAGCGTCTACGCCTTCGACGGCGACGATGGCACCCTGTACTGGCAGAAGAGCTTCACCGCATCAGGGATGCGCCCCCCGACGCGCGCCGACATGACCGGTGCCTGCGGCGGCCAGTATCACGACTTCAGCGGCAATATCGGGATCGTCGGCACGCCGGTGATCGATTCGGCGAGCGGGACGATGTACTTCGTTTCCCGCAGCACCACCGGTACGAGCTTCGTGCAGCACCTGCACGCAGTGAGCATCATCGACGGGAGCGAAGTCGCCGGCGGGCCGCGGCAGATCACCGCGACGTACAGCGGAATCGGCGCTGGCACCGTCAACGGCGTGATCACCTTCGACGCGCTGCGGCAGAATCAGCGACAGGGCCTGACGCTCGTCGATGGCACCGTGTTCGTCTCCTTCTCCTCGCACTGCGACTGGGGCCCGTACCACGGCTGGGTACTCGGTTACGACGCCACGACGCTGCAGCAGGATGTCGTCTACAACGACACGCCCAACGGTTACGCCGGGGGGATGTGGGAGAGCGGGATGGGGATGGCGGCCGATGCCGACGGCAGCCTCTATGTGATCGCCGGCAACGGGACCGTCGGCGACGCCGGAGATCCGACGAACCTGACCAATCGCGGCGAGAGTGCGCTGAAACTCACCCGGTCCGGCTCGACGCTCCAGGTGGCGAGCTACTTCACGCCATACAACTTTCAGTACCTCAACGACAACGACATCGATTACGGTGGGATGGGCGCATTCCTCATCCCGGGCTCGAGCTATTTCCTGACCGGCGGCAAGGACGGAAATCTCTACCTGTTGAACAAGGACGCCATGGGCGGCTATCAGCCGGCGTCCAACCAGGTGCAGCAGGTCGTCCCGTTAGGCAGCGCCGCCAACCTGCACTGCCAGCCGGCGTTCTACCGTGGCAGCGCAAAGGAGTTCGCGTACGTCTGGCCGGAGAACGCGCCGCTGCGGGCGATCCCCTTCGACCGCGGCAGCAACCTGCTGGTCTACTCGTCGCAGGTCGTGTCGATCCCCGGACCAGTCGGCCAGAGCGGCGCGGTGCTCTCGGTGTCGTCCAACGGCTCGGCCGACAGCTCGGCCATCCTCTGGGCTTCATACCCCACGAGCGGCGACGCCTCGCATGAAGTGACTCCCGGCATCCTGCGCGCTTTCGCCGCGAACGACGTGACGAAGGAGCTCTGGAACAACAAGCAGAACGCCCAGCGCGACGCCGCCGGCAACTTCGCGAAGTTCTCGTCGCCGACGATCGCAAACGGGCATGTGTACCTGCCGACGTTCTCGAACAGGGTGGTGGTGTACGGGTTGCTGTAGTGGGCGATGTGGGGCAAACGAAACGCGGCGACCAGATGGTCGCCGCTTTTTTGTCGATCACTCCAAAGAGGCACCGGTCGGAATCGAACCGACGAATAGCAGATTTGCAGTCTGCCGCCTTACCACTTGGCCACGGTGCCGATCTCGCCGCATTCCCTCGCGACGCGAGGCCTAAACTTCGCCTCCCGCAGCCCCGCCCGCAAGCGCCCGCGGCATCGCCCGCACTCAAGATCGCGCGGTGATGACGCCTCTTGCGGCGCTGCCTAACGCTGCGCCGCCGCCATTGCGACCAGCACCAGCGCGACTGGAACCCGGCCGAGGAGACGAAGCAGCGTTCTGGCGAATGCGCACATCAGGGATATCCCGCGTCGACGGTCGGTGAATCGCACAGCGAACGCGGCGGCATGCCGCGCGCTTCAACAGGATGACGCGCGCCCGCGAGCCCGGTCACTCGCCTTCCCTCCGCCGCTTTCCCGCCTTTGCCCGCGGTTTCGGCGCGGTCGCGCCGTCATCGACGCCGCTCGCCGCGCAAGGAGTTGATGCCCGACCCGCCCCTGCACATCTTCACCGGCGGCCTTCGAACCGCCGCGTTCCGCCCCTCCCGCAGCTTCGCAACACTCGTCATGCTCCTCGGCATCGCCGGCATGGTCGGATCCGGCAAGACCACGCTCACTCACGCCCTCGCTGCACGCTTCGGCCTCCAGCTCGCCCTCGAGTCGGTGGACGCGGACAACCCCTGGCTCGAGCCCTATTACTCCGACGCCGAGCGGTCGCGTCGCGAGTTCGCGCTCCGGCTGCAGCTGCACTTCCTCGCGACTCGCTTTGCCTCGATGCGGCGCATGCGCGCACTCGGCGGCGGCTGGGTGCTCGATCGCACCTGGTACGAGGACGCCGAGGTCTTCGCCCGCGGTGCCTTCGAGCAGGGATTGATGATTCCCGAGGAGTACGACCTCTATTGCCGGCTGTACGGTGAGCTCCTTCACGCACCGGCGGCGCGGCCGCCGAAGCTGCTCGTCTACCTGCACGCGCCGCTCGACGTCATCGTCGCCCGGATCGCCCAGCGTGGACGTCCCGCCGAGCGCGATACCGCGATCGATTACTGGGCCGCGCTGCACGAGCGCTATGACCGGTGGATCGCCGGCTTTCGTCACTGCCCCGTGCTGACGATCGACGTCCGCGATTATGACCTGCTCGAGGATCCCGGTGCGATCGAGGACGTCGCGGCGCGTGTGCGGCAGCGTGTCGAACGCCAGCTCCCGCAGACCGAGCTCTGGCCCGCATCCCCTCGCGCCCGCGCCTCGTGACGCTGCCCGGCGGCGAGCGCCGCGTCAGGCAGCGCGAGCACTTCGAGCTCTTCTGGGGGCTGCTCTTTCGCGGGCTCCGTGCGTCAGTCAGCCGGATCCGGAGCTTCTACGCCGCGGTCGGCGTTTTCATAACGGCCGGCGCGCTGCTCGCGCTTGCCGGGACGTGGGCGTTCGCCGCGCTCGCCGTGCACGTCCGAACGGGCGCGACGCAGGCCTTCGACGACACGATCCTGCGTTGGGTCGGCGCGCATCAGGTCCCCTGGCTCCACGTCGCGATGCTCCAGGTCACCGCACTTGGCACGGGGGTGGTCGTGATGATGGTCGTCGCCGTCGCCGCGCTCTTTCTCTGGCTGACGCGACACCGCCATTCGGCGGCCCTCCTCCTCGTGACGACGGTCGTCGGCATCCTCATCAACTCGATGCTCAAGGATGTCTTCCATCGCGACCGCCCATCCATCTTCTCGTCCGGCGTCGAGGTCTTCTCGTCGAGCTTTCCATCCGGACATTCGATGAGCGCGGCGATCGTGTATGGCACGGTCGCCTATCTCGCGGCACGGCTGCAGCGACGCCACTGGTCACGGGTGCTCACCGCGATAATCGCCCTCCTTCTCATCCTGCTCATCGCCGCGTCGCGGATCTACCTCGGCGTGCATTATCCCTCGGATACCGCGGCCGGGTTGGTGATCGGCTTCGCCTGGGCGGCGTTCTGCATGGCGACGCTCGAGGCGGTGCAGCTGGTCGCCCGGCGCCGCGCACCGCAGGCGCTCGAGGACGAGGAGCCGGTCGCGCAAACGGGCAAAGGGAAACGGGAGGAGACGCACCGCGCCCCGTGACCAGGACGGAGGATGGCCACGGGGCGATCGATCTCGGCGCCCGGAGGTTGACGCCGTAGTCGGTGCGCCGGGCGACGCGCCGCTATTGATGAGGGTCCGCCGTTAGGCGCCGGCGCCGCTTACTTGCTCGATGACGACGACTTCCGGCCGCTCTTCTTCCGGCCCGTCTTCTTCCGGCCGGTGGATTTCTTCCGAGTGGACTTCTTCGCGCTGCGCTTGCGCGGGACCTTGCCTCCCTTTGCCCGCGCTTCCGAAAGCCCGATCGCGATCGCCTGCTTGCGGCTCTTCACCTTGCGCCCGCTTCCGCTCTTCAGCGTTCCCTTTTTGCGGCGGCGCATCGTGCTCGCCACCCGCTTCGACGCCGACTTTCCATATTTGCGAGTGCTTTTCTTTCTCCCCGATGAGCTCTTCTTGCGTGCGGCCATCCGTCGCTCCGTGTTGAGAGTTCGCGGGTGAGGATGCGCATAGTCCGTTCCAGCCTTGCCTGGAAACACGAAGTACGGGCAGGTGTCTATCGCCCCCGCTCGCACCGGCGGCGTTCGTTCTTCCTTGCAATCCGCGCATGCAGACGCTGGGTTTCGGCGATTTTATTGCTGGAATTTTGCGGAATGTCTGCTTAGAATTGCTCTACGCGCACAATTTGCGGCGCTACCGCCCCTTTCGCCGGAGTCGCTCGATGCCACAGTCCACAACCCACGCGCGGCACGGAGTGCTGCGCGACGTCGCCGCCCGGTCCCATCGCAGCGAGCCCGCGCCTAACGGCGTCACGAATGGCCACGCCAATGGCAATGGCCACGGCGCTGGCGTCACCGGCCAGACGTCGCAGTACTTCGGCGTCAACACCTTCGGCGTCCGGCAGATGCGCGACCGGCTCCCGCGCGACGTCTACGCGAAGCTCGTCGCGTCCATCCGCATGGGAAAGAAGCTGGACATCGACATCGCACCGACCGTGGCGCAGGTCATCAAGGAATGGGCAATCAGCCGTGGCGTCACGCACTTCACCCACTGGTTCCAGCCGCAGACCGGGCTCACCGCCGAGAAGCACGACGCCTTTCTCACCTTCGACGAAGGGCAGCCGGTCGAAAGCTTCAGCGCGTCGCAGCTGATCCAGAGCGAGCCTGACGCGTCGAGTTTCCCCTCGGGCGGCCTTCGCGCGACCTGGGAAGCGCGCGGCTACACCGCGTGGAACCCGGCAAGTCCGGTGTTCATCGTCGAAGCCGGCGGGACACGCACGCTGTGCATCCCTTCCGTGTTCATCGGCTACAACGGTGAAGCGCTCGACGAGATGACGCCCCTCCTCCGCAGCACCGACGTGCTCTCGGAGAAATCGATCGCCCTCCTCGAGCTCCTCGGCGACAAGGGCGTCAATCGCGTCATCACGACGTTAGGCATCGAGCAGGAGTACTTCCTCATCGACCGCGCGATGTTCGCGATGCGCCCTGACCTCGTCATGGCCGGTCGCACCCTGGTCGGTGCCGCGCCGCCGCGCGGCCAGCAGCTCGAGGATCACTACTTCGGCGGGATCCCCGAGCGCGTGCAGGCGCTGATCAGCGAAGTCGAGCAGGAGCTCTACAAGCTCGGTGTTCCGATCACGACGCGTCACAACGAAGTCGCGCCGAGCCAGTTCGAGATGGCGCCCTACTTCGAGGACTCGGACATCGCGGTCGACCACAACCAGCTCGTCATGGCGACGCTGCGTCGCGTCGCGCTCCGTCACGGGATGCAGGCGGTGCTGCACGAGAAGCCCTTCGCCGGGATCAATGGCTCGGGCAAGCATTGCAACTGGTCGATGTCGATCCGCGCCGAGAACGCGGAGCTCGACGGCTTCAACCTGCTCAAGCCGGGGAACTCCCCGCACCAGAACATCCGCTTCCTCGTCTTCCTCGCCGCCGTGCTCAAGGCGGTGTACAAGCACCAGGGTCTGCTTCGCGCCGGCGTCGCATCGTCAGGCAACGAGCACCGGCTCGGTGCGAACGAGGCGCCCCCGGCGATCATCTCGGTGTTCATGGGCGAGATGCTCACGAAGCTGATCGAGGACATCGTCGCCGGGAAAACCATCTCGGACCTGCCTGGTGGACAGCGCCTCAAGCTCGGAGTCGACAAGCTCCCAGAGATCTCGCAGGACAACACCGATCGCAACCGCACGTCGCCCCTCGCCTTCACCGGCGCGAAGTTCGAGTTCCGCGCGGTCGGTTCGGCGGCGTCGCCGGCGTTCCCGGTGATGCTGCTCAACGCCGCGGTCGCCGAGTCGATCGCCGAGATCACCGAGAAGCTCCGCGAGGAGCTCAAGAAGACGAAGAAGGTCGAGGACGCGGTGCTCAAGGTCGTCCGCGAGGAGTTCAAGGAGTCCGCGCCGATCCGCTTCGAGGGGAACGGCTATTCGCAGGAGTGGGTGCACGAGGCCGAGAAGCGTGGACTGCTCAACCTGCGTCGCACCCCGGAAGCGCTCGCGCAGCTCGTCACCAAGCAGACACGCACCCTGTTCACGAAGCTCGGTCTGCTGACGAAGCAGGAGCTCGAGAGCCGCTATCACGTGCGCCTCGAGCGCTACGTGAAGGACATCCTCATCGAGGCGCACACCCAGGCGCAGGTCATCGACACGATGGTGCTTCCAGCCGCGCTGTACTATGCGAGCGACCTGACGAAGGGTGTCGCCCGCGCGAAGGCCGCGGGCGTGAAGTCCGGGCCGCAGGCGGCGGCGGCGAACAAGGTCGTCGACCTGCTCGAGCAGCTCCAGCACGCGCGTGAGACGTTAGGCACGCTGATCGAGAAGGCCGACGCGATGCATGACGAGCCGGAGAAGCAGGCGAAGCTCCTCACGAAGGAAGTGTCCGAAGCGATGGACGCGACTCGCCACGCCTCCGACGCCCTCGAGCTCGTGATCGCCGATGAACGCTGGCCGCTGCCGAAGTACCGGGAGATGCTGTTCCCGGTGTAACGCTGAGCCACGAACTGTAACCGATAAGCAGTAAGCAAACGGCGGTGGAGCTGCGCAGCTCCACCGCCGTTCGCTTACTGCTTGCAGCTAATCGCTTGCAGCCAGCGTCGCCTAACGGCGACTCAGCACCCCGCGTTCGGGTTCGTCGTGCACTCGCCCTGCGGCATCGGCAGGAACGTCGCCTTGGCTGTCCCGCCGGCCAGTGCGCCGAAGCGGCGGATGTCTTCCCACCGCAGGCCCTGCGAGAAGAGCTCGAAGCGGCGTTCGTGCGCGATCTGCGCGAGCACCTTGTCCGGCGTGTCGAGGGTCGCGATCGTCAGCGGGCCAAGCTGCGCACCTGGCGTCGTCGCTGTCGGCGCCTCGGCGCGCTCCTGGTTGATCAGGTCGATCGCCTGCTGCAGGTTCGCCGCCGCGGTCGACTCGCGCATCAACGCCTCGGCCTGGATCAGCCGCATCTCGCCCGGGACATAGAGCGGGAAGGGATCGTTGCGATGCCCGAACATGTTGAAGGGCACCAGCTTGAGCGATGGCGGATTGCCGTTAGGCGGGGTCGCCAGCGTGTCCACCCAGAAGGGAACCCGCTTGTCGCCCGGCTCTGCCGCCTGTGCCCAACTCCGGAGTGGAGCGACGTAGCCGGCGACCACCGAGTAGTTGTAGATCGGATTGATCTCGCTGCCGGGATAGATCAGGAGCGACGTCTTGGTCAGGTCCACCCGGCCGGCGGCGGTGAACGCCTCGGCATACTGCCCGGTGATCAGGTAGTACCGCGCCAGCATCGCGTCAATCGTGTTGCGAAGGTCGACGCCCGGGGAGAGTGCGCGACTCTTGAAGACCGCGAGATCGGCGTCCGTGACATTCGCGATGTCGGTGCGTGCCGACTCGAGCAGCCGGATGACTTCCGCGAACACGTCGGCGCGCGGCACCGGCGTCCCGCCCGAAGCGGATGCGTCGATCGGAAGCTTCTCGTACTGCTGCGCGGCCATGCCTAACGCCATCGCCTTGAACAGCTTCGCGTTGGCGGTGAGCCCAGCCGCGAAACCGGCGCCGAGCCCGCCGAGGTTCGGCACGGTGTTGAGGATCGCGTCCGCCGTGCGGGCGACCCGGTACGTGTTGTAGTACGGCTCAGAGACGACGCCGTATGACGCGTCGATGGCGTCGCCGGTGTACAGCGACTGATCGGCCGCCAGCGCCTTCGACGCTGTCCCCCACTCGTCGGTGACGAGCGCCGGAGCGCGCACGTACGAGAGCACCGACGCCGCGTACTGGTCCTGCATCCCGAGCTCGGTGGCGACGATCCCGTCGATGCTCGACAGTGCCGTCTCCTGCGTCGGGGAGTTCGGATTATTGAGGTTGAGGCTCGTGTCGCACCCGGCAAGCAGGGCGAGCGCGAGCAGGCTGAATCCTGCATGAATGCGCATGCGCGTCATTCCCGTAGTCGGTGTAGCTGTGTCTCGGCTCATGTCGTTGATCTCCTCAGAAGTTCAGCGTAGCGCCGAGTGCGAAGATGCGCGGGATCGGCGAGGTGCCGAACTCCACTCCGCGAGCGACCGTGTTCGCCGAGAAGAGGTTCACTTCGGGATCGATCCCCGTGTACTTGGTCCATGTGTAGAGGTTGCGCGCGGCCAGGGTGAGCGTGACGCTCTGCGGGCCGGCGCGGCGTACCCACGGCTGGTCCAGCGTGTAGCGCAGCGATGCTTCGCGCAGCTTCACGAAGCTCCCGTCCTCGACGAACTCCTCATAGAGAAGATTCCGCTCGCTGTTCAGCGTGTTCTGGCAGTAGGTCGTGTTGTTCACCGCGACCACGCACTGCTCGTTCGCATCGCTCGACGCGGCGCCGAAATACTCCGACGTGCGCCGCGTGAAGTTCGCGACCTTGTTGCCGAACCGTCCATCGAGCAGGAAGCTCAACTGCGCATGGGCGCCGATGTTGAAGTCGTTGTTCCACGACAGCGTGAACTTCGGCTCCGGGCTGCCGAGGAACTTCTTCAGCACCGTGCAGTTCGCGCCGCGCGCGCGCGAGGCGATGATCCCGACCGTCCCACCGATCGGGTTGCAGGCGGCGTCGAGACGCCCGGTGAGGATGATGTGTCCCTGGGCGTCGCGCGGGTAATACGCGCCGTAGAATTCGCCGACTGGCTGGCCGACCGCGACGGCGTTGAAGTAGCCGTAGATCAGCGTATCGTTAGGCGTGACCAGCTTCTCGATGCGCGACTGGTTGGCCGCGTACGAGACGCGCGAGTTCCAGCGGAAGAAGCTTCCGTCGAAGATCTGCCCCGTCACGCCGAGCTCGATCCCCTTGTTCGACAGCGCGCCGACGTTCTGCAGCTGCGAGCTGAACCCGGAGCTGAGCGGAAGCGGGACGCCGAGCACGAGGTCGCGTGATTCCTTGTCATAAAGCGTGAACTCGACCGATGCGCGATTGTCGAGGAATGCAGCGTCGAAGCCGCCCTCGACTTCACGCTGCCGCTCCGGCTTGAGTTCCGGATTGCCGGACACGGAGCTCGGAATGAGCGACGGCAGTCCGCCGCGCGAACCGACCACATAGTTGTCGAAGACGCTGTACGCCGAGGGCGGCTGGCCGCCAGTCTCGCCGTAGGCGAGACGCAGTCGGAAGGTGTTGAGCGCCCGATTGAGGAAGCTTCCCTCCCACATCGGTTCCTTGTCCACGCTCCACGACGCACCGAGCCGCGGGAACAGCTGCCACCGCTGGTCCCGCCCGAAGGCGCTCGACGCTTCGTAGTTGAGTCCACCCGTGACGAAGAGCCGGTCGTTGAAGCCAAGCCGCTCCTGCGCGAAGCCACCGATCGTGTGCAGGTCGGTGATTCCCTCGCTCGCG
>JAICUE010000058.1 GCA_025936015.1 Gemmatimonadaceae bacterium | reverse complement strand
GGCGGTAGACGTCCACCAGGTCCTGCACCTGCGAGACTTTCGCCGAAATGATGATCTGGTCGTGGCGCAGTCCCGTTTCCTCGGCGAGCATCGCGGAGCGCAGTGCACTCTCGAGCATCGCCTCGATGTAGACGTCGCGCGCATCGCGCGGGCTGCCGGCGCGGGCATTCTCGTCCATCATCACGGTGAGCAGGTCCTGGTCGAGCGAACCCCAGTTCACGCCGATGCGCACCGGCTTGCCGTGGTCGACCGCGACCTGGACGATCGTGCGAAAATTCTCGTCGCGCCGCTTCCCGCCGACGTTGCCCGGGTTGATGCGATACTTCGACAGCGCGCGCGCGCATTCCTCGTGGCGCCTCAGCAGGAGATGGCCGTTGTAATGGAAGTCCCCGACGATCGGAACGTCGACGCCGTCGTCGTGCAGCCGTTGCACGATTTCCGGGACGGCAGCCGCGGCCTCGTCGTTGTTCACCGTCACGCGCACCAGCTGCGAGCCAGCGCGCGCGAGCGCCTCGACCTGCGCCGCGGTCGATGCCGCGTCCGCGGTATCGGTGTTGGTCATCGACTGCACCACGACGGGATGCGCGGATCCGATCAGGACCCCGCCCACGTTCGCGGTTACCGTCGCCCTGCGTGTTCCAAAAGCCACGTCCGTTACCCCGAAAAGAATCGCGCGAGACACGATCACACCGATCGTGCGCCCATGAAAGGTAGCCATCCCGCGACACGATCGGGATCGGCCGGGATGTGTGCCTTCCCCTCAGACACCATTCGGCCCATGTTGTGCGCGACAGCCACACATACCCAGACTCGCTTTCCCTCCAATGGCCGACGATATCGAGCGCGACCCCGTCACTCCCGCGGAACCGGCAGCGCCCACGCCGGCGGCACGGCCGTCACGCAAGCACTGGATCTGGAAAATTCTTGCGGTGCTCGTGCTCGGTCCGGTCGTCGTGATCGGACTGTGGATCGCGATCGCGCTGAGCTACACCTACGAAAATGGCCAGCATCCCGGGTACGTCCAGAAATTTTCGCGTACGGGCTGGCTCTGCAAGACGTGGGAGGGCGAGCTCGCGATGGTCAACATCCCTGGGGCCGCGCCCCAGATCTTTCGCTTCTCGGTTCGCGACGACGCGGTAGCGAAGGAGATCAACCGGACTATGGGGAAGCAGGTCGCCTTGAGCTACAGCCAGCACAAAGGCGTTCCCACCTCGTGCTTTGGTGAAACGGAGTTCTACGTTTCCGGGGTCCGTGAGATTGACGGAGGGGCGCCGCCCGCGCCCGCGGCGCCCTCGCCACCGCCGAGCATCCCGGCCGGAAGCTCCGCAACGACGCCGCAAGCCGCACCTCGCTGACATGGCTGGGGCCGATTCCAACTTCGTGTGCAGTCGTCTGTTGCCCTTCCAGCCGAAGCTGCTACATTGCAGCCCGTGCGGCGGTCATGGTGATCGTTCGCACGGTTACAGCCCGCACACTGTGGGCATCGGTATTTCAGGAGCTAGGCAATGCGTACGACTGGCAAGGTGAAGTGGTTCAACGACGCCAAGGGTTTTGGCTTCATCACCCCCGACAACGGCTCGAAGGATTGCTTCGTGCACTACTCGGCGATTCAGGGCAGCGGCTTCAAGACGCTCGCCGAAGGTGATGCTGTCGAATTCGACATCGTCGAAGGGCAGAAGGGTCCGGCGGCGGAGAACGTCACCCGGGCAGGCGCTCGGTAACTCGAGCTTCTGCTCGATGCCAAACGGGGCACCCTAACGGGTGCCCCGTCGTTCTTTTCGGGATGGCCGTCCGCGACGCCGCGGAACGACGGTTTCCATGACCGCAATGAGTCGGTGCTCGATGTCGAGTCTGACGCGTTCGATATCGATCGCGAGCGTGACCGCGTTACCGACCGAGATGACGGCGCGAACAGGAGCGCCGCGATCACCGACCGGTCGCAGGCCACCGACATCCGGCCGATCCTCGACTTCACGCGGAGAATCGGCGAGCGCACCTGCCGCCAGCTCGACCGCCCGCGTCACGGAAACGCCAAGATCCCGGTTGAGATCCCGCACGATCGCGGCCGAAAGAAGGGCGTTCATTGTCAAGCGCCGAGCAACGCCGCGCGCAACGTGCTCGGTTCCAGAGAGCCGATGCTGTGACGTCAGGTTGTCGAGCCATTTCCGCTCGACGCCAAGCGCAAGTGCCGCTATTGCAATGTCATAGGCGCGAGCCACATGTATCCTTTATTTCTAGGATATTTAAGGAACAGGACTGCTGCTAGATTATTCCTATTTTAATAGGGTAATTATGACAGCGCCAGAGCCTGTTGTGCACATTCGTCTTTGAGTATCTGCAGACGACCGCGTAAATTGGCGCGCGCCTCCCGGACCAATGTCAACTCCTATGACCGTTTCGTGAGCACCTACGATCGGCGACGTCTGATCGAGTTGAAGCGCGCCTTTGACGAAGCGCGATTCGGCGCAGACCGAACGCTCAACCTGCGGGCGAGCTTGCCGACCCCGGACGAGGCGGTACGCCGCGCCAACGCCTGGCTCCGCGAACGCCAGACGAGCGGCGCTGATGAGGTCCTCATCATCACGGGGCGAGGCAATGGCAGCGACGGCGGATTTTCGGTCGTGCGTGATGCCGTCGAGAAGGCCCTCCGGCGTCTCAAGCGCCAGGGCGTCGTCCATCTATTCGTCGAGCATTCGCCTGGATCCTTCGTCGCCACCCTCGCACCGGTGCGGCGGCTCTGGGAGAGTGCCCGCCGGACCGCGCCGCCGCGCAGCGACATCCCCGGCGGCGCGACGCTCGGCGGCCTCGACCCGGAGACCGCCACGCTCCTTCGCGCCCTCGCCGAGCGTTCGCTCGACGCGTTAGGCGTGGAGGCGAGCGAATCGTTCGTCCAGCGGGAGATGGCGACGCAGTTCGCGGCGCTCATTCGCGGCATCCCCGCCGGCAAAGATCGGGAGACGCGGCTGCGCGATGCCATTCGTCGGGCGCTCGCCGCCGACGACAACCGTACGCGTTAGGCAACGCCGCGCGCCGACGCCGGCACCCGCTTGCCTAACGGCGTGGCGGCCTGGTCTGCGCCTGATCCACGCGCTGCAGGCTGTCGAGGCGCCGCTGCGCCCGTTCGATGCTGTCGAGCCGCGCTCGCCGACGCTCGATCTCGAGGCGAATCGATTGGCGCTCGGCCGCCAACGACTCTGCGCGAGCAAGCGAGTCGCGGCGGCTACGCACTGCAGCCGTATCCGGCGCGGCAACGGCGGCCGGAGCTGGCGCAGCCGGCACCTTGGCGGGTGGGGAGGCGGCCCCCGCAGTGGTCGCACTGGTAGCAGCGGTCGCGGGAGGCGCGGGCGAACTGGCAGCGGGCAGCGTGTTCGACCGACCCGAGGTTGCGCGACGTGCTGTCGTTGTCGCCGTCTGACGGCCACCGGGCGGACGTGCCGCCGAGCGAGTCGGCTGCGGACGCGTCGTACCGGTGGGCAACGCGATCCCGCCAGCAGAGACCGACTCGCGGACTCCCTGCGAACGTTGCTCGGCGCCGGCGGCGAGGGAGTCGCTGCCGCGATCACCCGGTTCGACCGCAACCGAACCGGCAGGCCGGCGGTGCGCGACGGAATAGCCGATGGCTACACCGAGGAGCAATCCGACTCCGGCCAGGGCGCCCGCGGCCACGAGGAAGGCGCGCCTTCCCGCAGCGGGGACTTCGCCACCGAGCGGCGCCCCCGCGACAACGTTAGGCGTGGCCACCGCTGCTGGAATCGGCGCCGAGGCGACTACCGGGGGCGCGGCCGCCTCCGCCCTTGCTACGGCTGGCGTCGCCGTCTCGGCCGCAGCTGCGGCCGCGATCGGCGACGTGGAGAGTGCCGCGGCCGGAGCCGGTGGCTCCACGCTCCGAGCCATCGGGCGCTCACTGTCCGGAACGGTCGGCGTCGGCGCCGATGGCTGAGCGACTTCGTCCGAGTCGAGAGCGCCGCGGTCGAGCGAGCTGTCGCTGACGACCGGAATTCCCGATCGCGGCGATCGCCGCCGGGCGACGTACGCGCGCGGTAGGATCCTGCCTTCGCTGTCGCTTGCCACCGGAACCGCGCCGGGCACGACCCGCTGCGTACCGAGGGGCGACCGGCGCCGCGGCGGCTGACTCTCGCGCGCCAGAGTCGCCGCTGGCTCCGCCGCGACCGCCGGCACGCCCGGCGGCGTGAGACGAGGCCGGCGGTTCGGCACGGCCGGCGGGGGCGGCGGCGAGTCGCCTAACGCGCCTAACGGCGCGGTGATCGTTCGCGGTTCCCTTGCTGAAGCGGCGACGCTGGCGTCAGCCACGAGGTCGGCCGCCACCCGGGCGATCGTCGGTAACGGGAGCTCGAGGGCCAACGCGCTGCTTTCAGCGACGATCGGGTGGGCGGAGCGCGGCGGCTCGAGCGCGGAGACTGCAGCCCGGACATCTCCCGATTCGACGCCGCGCACCGCGCCCGAACACACACACCCGACGACGGGGGCCGGGTCGATCAGCGCGTCCTTGCGGCCGAGCACGAGATTCGCCAGCTCCGCCGCGAAGTCGGAACTCTTCATCGTCTCGACGACAAACCGGTCACGTGCCCACAACACCTCCGGAGAGGGAATTCCGCCGGCGAGCGAAAGGTGCCGTCGACGGTCCGGAGGAATAACGGACTCGAATACTTCCGGCTGCGCATCGAGATCGATGTCGCGGTCGGCAAGCTGCGCGAGGAATTCCTCGGGAGTGAGCCGTGCATCGATCGCGTCATCGGATGCTGCGGGGCAGCGGCCGACATAGGTGACGCGAAGCTCGCCGACGGAATGAAGACGGAGATATCGCGCCGCGGCGACGGGCGGAGCGACGAGCGACACGAGGTGCGGAGCAAGCTCGGATCCGACCGCGAGTACGCGGCGCGCAACGTGCGGACAGGCGCAATGAATGGCGGGCCGCGTCGCGCGGCCGGCGATGGCATCCAGCGTCGCGGCGGCGACGAGCTCGTCGCCCCAGCTCGCGGGGACGACCGCGCGAAATCCGGCGGCGAGCGCAGCGTGAGCGAGCTGGACGGGTGTCGCGGGTCGCGCGGCGAGGATCGCGTCGTTGCCGAGAATCACCACGGCCGGCGCGGCAGCGGCACGGATATCTGCGAGTGGTGGCAACGGCGACACGCGTGAGTCTGCTTCAATGCGAGGACGCCCGCAAGGAAGCGAAAATCATGCGCGAAGTCCAGAGCGGCCCGGACATTGCAAAAAATTGCGGGGTTGATCCACTTACAAGGGGCGGGGATGGTCGAAGCAGTAGTCGGGCGCAGCTCGAGCCGCTTGTCGGCTGAGGAGCGCGCCTCCATCGCAGCGTATGCCGCTCGGGCGACATGGCCGAGTGGCTTCGTGATTTACCAGCGTGGGGCGTCCGCTGACGGAATCTTCGTCGTCCTCAGGGGCCGAGTCGTTCTTCGGAGCCGCGTTCGGGCCGGCCGCGGCTTCGTCCCGGGGGTTTCGAGCCCTGGTGAAACGTTCGGCGCCGAGGGCCTCGCGCAGAACGCCCGGTACGCCACCGACGCGCGCGCTGACGAGGAGACCGAGACACTTCACCTCAGCGGCGCACGCTTTCGTGCGTTCGTCCGGGAACAGCCGCAGCACGCGCTCGCGCTGGTGAGCCAGGTGATGTGCGAGCGCGCCGGACTGCTTGATCGCCTCCGCGAGCTGACGACGTTGAGCGTCGAGCAGCGGCTCGTCTCGACGCTGCTGCGCCTCGCGAACAGCGAGGGCTTCGCCGCGCCCGACGGCTCACTCGCACTGGACGCGTCGCGGTACCGGTTGCTCTGCGAGATGGTTGGCGCGACACGCGAGTCAGTGTCGCTCGTGCTGGCGAAGCTCGTCGGTGAAGGGTTGGCGACCCGCGACGGCACGGTTATCACCGTCGAGCCACCGACTCGTCTCGCGTCGAAGCTCGACCACACGTGGCTGGACGGCGAGATGCTGCTGCACCTCAACGGGACGTCGGACGGGGAGCGGCGCGCGCTCACCTGAGCGCGTATATTTCCGCTTCGCATTTCCGAGAGGCCCGACGATGGAGAACGACGCGACATCCGGCGATTCCCATCGCGACCCGGAGCCGCGCGGTCCAGCGAGCTCGCTCCCCGAGATCCACCCGCGCGAACTGGCGCAGCTCATTGCGCGTGATGAACCTCCCGTGATCCTCGACGTGCGCGAGACGCACGAGCATGCATACTCGCGAATCGATGGCTCGCGGCTGATCCCGCTGGCGACGCTGCATCGGGCGTTCGACACGCTTCCCCGCGACGGGAACCTCGTCGTCTACTGCCATCACGGAATTCGCAGCGCCCACGCAGTCGAGATGCTTCGCGCCGCGGGGATTCCGGCTCGCAACCTTTCCGGCGGGATCGACCGCTGGAGTGCCGAGGTCGATCCATCGGTCCGACGTTACTGATCGCGATCCCGATCGCGTTCGGCGTACTACTCTGGCGGGGCCGGCGCTCGTCGCGCGCGCTGGCCGCCGACGTCACGGCGCGACTTCCGGTCGGCGCGGATGGAATCATCCCCGGGGCAGGTCCGATTTCGCGCGATGGGTCCACTGGCCGGGCCGTGCTCCTGCTGCACGGCTTCGGCGATACCCCGCAGACCATGCACCATGTCGCCGACGCGCTGCAGGGCGCAGGGTACACGGTGCGCGCTCCGCTGCTCCCCGGACATGGTCGAACGCTGGCCGACTTTCGCTCGACTCGGGCGAAGGAGTGGATCAATGCGGCGCGCGAGGCCTACGCCGCGCTGACCGCCACGTTCGGGCCGTCGCCGGTGGTCGGGCTGTCGATGGGTGGAGCGTTAGGCATCGTGCTCGCCGCCGAGACCCCGACCATGCCGGCGCTGGCGCTGATCGCGCCGTACGTGAGCATTCCGCGACGGGCGCGGATCGTCGCGCGCTTCCATCCCCTGTGGGAGTTCGTGACCCCGTATTTCCGGTCGGGTGGAGAGCGGTCGATCCTCGACCCGGCGGAACGCGCACAGGCGCTCGGCTACGGAGTATTGACGCCGCGGCTGTTGTTCGAGCTCTCGCGGGTTGTACGCCGGGTGCAGGTCTCGCTCCCGCGCGTTCGAGTCCCGACACTCGTCATCCATGGGCGGAACGACGAGCGGATACCACCGGACGCCGCAGCGCGCGAGTACGCCCGACTGGGCGCGGCCGAGAAGGAGCTCGTCTGGGTGAACGATGGCGGACACGTGCTCACCGTGGACTACGGGCGCGAGCGCGTCATCGGGCTCGTGCTCGAATGGCTGGCTCGCCACCCGGCCGGTGCGGCGTCGAAACGTCCCGCCGCCGCCCGTTAGGCAGCGAGAGCGCAGCAGGCCGGATAACGCAACGAGGGCGCGCCAGGAGGCGCGCCCTCGTTGCGTTGCCAGGAGGCTAGAAGCGGTCCTGCACCCGCTCGACCACCGTGCCCATCGTGTCCTTCACCACCACCGCGGCATCGGCAGCCTGCTGGAGCACCGCGCCGCCAACACGCTTCACGCGATCCATCGGCGACTGCTTGCGGCCGCTGGCGGACTTGCCCGTCGACGACTTGCGTGTCGACGACTTGCGTCCTGCCGACTTACGGCCTGCCGACTTCCGCGCTGACGACTTCTTCGCGGCGCCCGCCGAGCGCGAGGTCGACTGGCTGCCGCTGCTCTTCTTCGCGGCACCGCGCGCCGTCGGGCGCCGTGTCGAAGACTTCTTCGCCCCGCCCTTCCGAGCGCTGCTGCCACGCTTTGCACCGCCACGCTTCGCCGCACCCTTCTTCGCGCTGCTACGCTTTGCGCCGGTACGCTTGCCGCCGCCGCTTCCGCGTTTGGCGCCACCGCGCGACGACTTGGCTCGTGTTGCCATTGGTGTCTATCCTCGTGAGGGTTGTAAACGAACGCATCCGCAATTTCCGCGCACAAGCTGAAGCGTAACGTCGCCTGTCACTGCGGCCTTTCGGCCAGACGCCATACATCGACGAGCGCAGCATCCGGCAGCGTTGCCGGATCGGGGTAGTCCGGTGCGACTTCCGCGCGACGCACCTCGCCGTCGTCGGCGAAGAAGAGCAGGTACAAACGGCGTTCGCCGCTGTCGCGGCGAGTGAGGATGCGCGCCATCTCATGGCGGCGAACCACCCCCCATGAGCCGCCGTCAGGCATGACGACGCGTCGCGCATCGGCGGGAGGACCGGTCATGATCGAATGGATTGCACGGACGAACATGCGACCGGCGGGACGCCGGCGCAACGCTCGGCGGTGCGGCGCTCCAGTCGCGCCGATATATTCCGCCGCGTCCGCCCGCCAGTTCCATTCGAGGAGATGACGATGAAATACACGACGCTCCTGCTCGTCGCGACGCTCGCGGCATGCACGACGAAAACGAGCAAGACCACCGATAGCAGCGCCGCGCATCCGCCCGCCGATCCCGACGTCGCCGTGCAGGGGACGGGAATCCCCGCTGGATACAACGCAATCACCGACGACACGACCGCGCAGATCACCAATGCGCGCTATGCGACGAACGGTGAGAGCTGGGACGTCACGACCGGACCGGCGCACATCGTCTTCGCGGCGAAGGACACGGCCCGCGGCAGCTTTACCGCGGCCACGACCTTCGCCCAGCAGGAGGCGCCGCATCATCCCGAAGGCTACGGGATTTTCGTCGGCGGGACGGACCTGTCGTCACCGAACCGCGCCTACACGTACTTCCTCGTCCGGGGGAACGGCGAGTTCCTGATCAAGACGCGCAGTGGTGCCAAGACCACGGACGTCGTCGCGTGGCGCGCGAACCCGGCCGTGCCCAAGGCGGACAGCGCAGGAAAGGCGACATACCGCATGGCCGTCCACGTCGACGCCGACTCGGTGCGCTTCCTGGTGAACGACAAGGAAGTCGCCGCGGTGAAGAAGGGCACGGTTGCCACCGATGGCGTCGCCGGGCTGCGGATCAACCACAACCTCCATGTCGTGACCTCGCCGGTCACGATCACCCGTTAGGGTCCGCGTGCCGCGCCGTTAGGCGAGCGGCGGGGAGAAATCCGCCGCGTCCGTTCCTCGCCGAGAATCCAGCAGCGATCGAGCGAGAGATGACGACTCGTCCAGGCATCGCGAGTTCGCCTCGGCGGCTCGTCCATCGGCTCGTCGGTGAGCCGGAACGTCCCCCAGTGCGTTGCGAGCAGCACTGGGGGCGGCGCGCCGGCGCCAGCGCCAAGCTCGACCGTCGCGGCGACGGCCTCTTCGGGGTCCATGTGCACCGGCCGCATGAACCAGCGCGGATCGTACGCACCGACCGGAAGAAGGGCGACGTCGAACGGGCCGAGGCGCCGCCCGATCTCCGTGAATTCCGGGTGGTAACCGGTATCGCCGGCGAATAGCACACGCCATTCGCTGGCGACGATCGCGAATCCCGCCCAGAGCGTGCGATCACGGTTGGTTAGCGAGCGACCGCTGAAGTGCTGTGCCGGTACGGCTGTGATCGCGGCGCCTGCTGCATTGGTCGATTGCCACCAGTCGAGCTCGACGACCTGCGGAACGCCGAGTGACATGAGCAGCTCGCCGACGCCAAGTGGTGCGACCCATCTTGCCTGCGGGTGTGCAGTCGCGAGCGCGCGCACCGTTCGTGCGTCGAGATGATCGTAATGATCATGCGAGATGAGGACGACATCGAGTGGTGGCAGCGACGCCAGCCTGATCGCGGGCGGAACCAGCCGCCGGGGGCCGGCCCAGCTGACGGGCGAGACACGGTCGCTCCAGACAGGATCGGTAAGTACGTTCATCGCGCCCAACTGAAGCAGGACGGTCGAGTGTCCGACCCACGTCGCGCGCAGAGAACCGTCGCGTTGGCGGGGATGAACGACTGCTGAAGGCCCGACGGCGAGCGGAGAACGTTCTTCGACGCGCTCGCCCCGCAAGCGTTTGACTGCACGGCTGCCTGCCCAGCGGAGCACGGCACCAAACCCTTTCGTCTCGCCGCCGGGCCAGGGATTGCGAAAGCCGCCGCCAGGTGCATGGTGCTCGTTCATTCGATGACTGAAAATCGTGGTTGCGTCGCGCGCGAGCGGATGATGGCGCGAAGATTGATCGCTCGCGCGAGCGGAGATCCTGACTCATTCCAGTAACATGCCAGCGATGGACGTTCCACGAGTTCGTGCACCGGAGTTTCCCGAGGGCCTCGAGTGGATCGGCACCGAGGGGCGCGCGCTTTCG
>JAICUE010000437.1 GCA_025936015.1 Gemmatimonadaceae bacterium | reverse complement strand
GTAGCCGGGGATGATGATGACGCGGTTGGCGAAGGCCATCGCGACGGCCGCATCTTCGGCGGAGGTCTGACGCACCGGGCGCGCGACCGCGCTGCCAGAGCTGCCTGACGAGGCGACCGCGCCGAAGCCGCCGAACATCACGTTCGAGATCGGCCGGTTCATCGCCCGGCTCATGAGCAGGGTAAGCAGCGTTCCCGACGCGCCGACCAGCATACCGGCGACGACGAGCACCTGGTTTGCGAGCACGATGCCGGTGAGCGCCGCGGCAACCCCGGTGAGCGAGTTGAGCACCGAGATCATGACCGGCATGTCGCCGCCGCCGATCGGCAGGACGACGAGGATCCCGAGGAGGAGGGCGATCGCGAACAGCGCCCAGACAGCGGCCGGCACCGCGCCGTGAATCGCGATGAAGCCGCCGACCGCGATCGCGCCTAACGCGAGCAATGCGTTGACGAGGTGGCGCCCGGGAAACAGCAGCGGGCGCCCGGGGAGGATCTCCTGGAGCTTCCCGAAAGCGACGAGGCTGCCGGTGAACGAGATCGCACCGATGGCGATGCCTAACGCGCCCGACACGGCCGGCCCGGTTGCGACCCGTTCGGCGTGCCCGCTCGCGCGCAGGAACTCGGCGATCGAGACGAGCGCCGCGGTCGCGCCGCCGGCGCCGTTGAAGAGCGCGACCATCTGCGGCATCGCGGTCATCTGCACGCGGCGAGCGCTGTAGATCCCGATCGCCGCGCCGATCACCGTGCCGATTCCAATCTCCCAGAACGAGAGGATGCTGCGGTCGAGGAGGGTGGCAGCGAGCGCGATCAGCATCCCGATCGCCGCCAGCCGATTGCCCGACCGCGCCGTGCTCGGGCTGCTCAGCCGGCGAAGACCAAAGACGAACAGGAGCGCGGCGACGATGTAGCTGAGGCTGATGACGGTGAAGCGCGAATCAGCCATCATCGCGTTTCACCTGGCTTCTTCTGGTCGGCGGCCGGCGTCTTCTTCTTGAACATTTCGAGCATGCGGTCGGTCACGACGAAACCGCCGAAGACGTTGGCCGCGCCTAACGCGACGGCGACGATGCCGAGCCCGCGGAGCAGCGGCGTGTCCGCTGAGCCGGCGACGAGCATCGCGCCAAGCATGACGATGCCATGGATCGCGTTGGTCGCCGACATCAGAGGCGTGTGGAGCACCGCGGGAACTCGCGCGATCACCTCGAAGCCGACGAAGGCAGCGAGGATCAGCACGTAGATCCCGAGCACGAGCTCGCGACTCATCGCCCGCCTCCGGCAGTCGCCGGCGCGATCGCGCTCGCAGCCGCGGTCGCCGCTGCCGGTGGATACAGCACGCGGCCGCCGTGCGCCACGCAGGCGCCGCGAATGATCTCGTCAGTCATGTCCACGTTCAATGTCGCCTTGGGGGCAAGCAGCTCGAGGAGTGCGGTCACGTTGCGCGCGTACATCTGGCTAGCGTGGAACGCGAGCTCGCTCGGCAGGTTGAGTGGAGCGATCACGGTGACGCCGTCGACGGTGACCGTCTGCCCGGGCTGGCTCGCCTCGCAGTTCCCGCCGCTCTCGGCGGCGAGATCGACGATCACCGAGCCCGGGCGCATCGCCCCGACCATCGCGCGCGTGATGAGCCGCGGCGCCGGGCGGCCGGGAATCTGCGCGGTGGTGATGACCACGTCGGCGCTCGCGACGTGCTTCGCGATCAGCGCCTGCTCGCGCTGCAGGTGATCGTCGGACAACGCCTTTGCGTAGCCGCCGGCATCTTCGGCATCATGAGTCTCCAGGTCGAGCGAGACGAACTTCGCGCCGAGGCTCTGCACCTGCTCCTTCACCGCCGGCCTGGTGTCGAATGCCTCGACCACCGCGCCTAACCGTTTCGCGGTCGCGATCGCCTGCAGGCCGGCGACGCCGGCGCCGATGACGAGCACCGTCGCCGGGCGGATCGTCCCCGCCGCGGTCATCAGCATCGGAAAGAATTTCGGCAGCGCATCCGCCGCGATCAGGACTGCCTTGTAGCCGGCGACGGTCGCCTGCGAGGAAAGCGCGTCCATGGACTGCGCCCGGCTGATGCGCGGGACGAGCTCCATCGCGAACGCCGTGACTCCGCCTGCCGCGAGCTGCTCGAACAGTCGCGCGTCGCTGCCTGGCCGAAGAAACGAGATCAGCACCGATCCCGGCTGGAGAAGCGTGGCTTCGTTCACCGCGCCATTCTCGCCTCGCTGCGGGCGGTGGACCTTGAGCACTGCCTCGGCACCGTAGACCGCGCTGGGGTCGGCTTGGAGCGTCGCACCCGCGGCGGCGTACGCGGCGTCGGGGAAGCCAGCAGCGGCGCCAGCGCCGGCCTGCACCGCCACCGAGTGCCCGCTTTTGATGAGGCGGGCGACCATATCCGGAGTCAGCGCGACGCGCCGCTCGCCGGGAGCGATCTCACGTGGAATGCCGATGCGCATCGAGTTTCGTCGTGGGTCGGAAGAGCCTGCGGCGACCGCGACGCGCGCGCATCGCCCGTGGCAACGTTAGCCAGTGGGCAGCAGACCTCGCAACGCGTGAGGTTTGTCGGCGGGAGCGGTGCGAGGGGGATCCCTCCGCGCGCGTTGCCGTGACTTCAGGGACCGCCATTCGCGATCTGCCGCTTGTCCGCGGACACTCAGGGCGCTGTGCCCTTCCACGCCGGGAGGCTCAGCGTGAACGTCGAGCCATTCCCGAGCGAGCTGCTGACCGCGAGCTCCCCCGCCATGCCGTGTGCCAGGTCGCTGCTGATCGCGAGGCCGAGCCCCGTTCCTTCGTGCGGACTGGTGAGGGAGCGACCAACCTGTACGAATGGCTGGAAGATCGCGGCGAGATCCTCCGGCGCGATCC
>JAICUE010000019.1 GCA_025936015.1 Gemmatimonadaceae bacterium | reverse complement strand
GGGCGCCTTCCGGGCCGGAGCACCACCGCCAACCGACGGAGCGGCCGAGGGACGGCGCTCGCCATCGCGCGGCGGCCAGATGACTCCTTCGCAGCCCGGACCGCCGTGGAATTTGGGCTTGTTGCGGCACTTGAAGTCGGGGGCGCGCGGGTTGCGCTTGCTCGCGCGATCGTCCCACATCTTGCCGCCGCAGACCGGGCACGCGGGGTCGTCAGCGGTCCCCGAAGGCTTCGCGATCACCGGCGCGGCGTTCGGGTCGCGTGGCGGCCAGATCACGCCCTCGCACCCGCCCGCCTTGCACTTGAAGTCGGGTGCGCGCGGATTCTTCTTCGTCGCGCGATTGTCCCACATCTCGCTGCCACAACGCGGGCATGGTGGCGTGCTCGTTTCGGCGGCTCCGGCCGCGGGCTGCTGCTCTTCGGTCATCCGGGAAATTTAGCAGCATGACGCGTCGCGCACGAGCGGGCGCGGCGAAGGCGAGGGGCCTTCGCTGCGTCAGCTCCGGTGCTCATTTACTCCAGGGCGGTACGACGCCGATCATCCGCGAATAGGCGATGAGCTGGCCGAGGTGCTCGTGCAGGTCGTCGGTGACCGCGCTCGACGTCTCGATGATCGTGTGGTCCCCGCCGAAGATTTTCTTCGATCCGGCGAGCGAGGCAGCGTCGAGACTGCCGATGCTCTGCCTGGCGAACGCGAAACCATCGCGAAGCTGCTTGAGGGCTTCGTCCTTGGACGATGCGGCCTCGAACGCGGCGAACCCTTCCTTCGTCCGGGGGATCAGCGGCGAGCGCGCCGCACCGAAGGAGACCGGCGCGAAGGTGTAATACTCGCTCGCGACGTGCTTGAAGACCTCGCCAACGGAGCGGACTCCGGTCGTCGGCCGCCACGAGTACTTCTCGGCGGGGATCGCCTCCGCGAGGGCGACGAACTTCGCCTGCAGGGTATCGAGGTCCGTCAGGAACTGCTGCCTGACAGCGGCCGCCGAGGCAGCATCGGGAACTGCCTGGGCATGCACGGCGGGAGCGAGGAGCGCGGCGCCTAACGCTAGGAGCGTCGCGGCGGTGGCGGTGCGAGGCATGTTCGGTTGGGGAAAGAGTGGTGGGTGAGCGTGCGACGTTGGGTGAAACGATACGCAACCCCGCGCCGCCGTTGCAGAGCGGCGTTGCGAGGTTCACGCAACGCTGACAGCGGCGAGCGCAGCCGCCCGGAAAGTATCGGCACTGCTGTAGTCGGCTCTCTACAGAGTGAGGCACGGTCACGACACGACGATCGGTGCCAGATGCGGCATCCCCGGCGTTGCATCGCGCTAGCGCAGCTCGCCGACGCGCGAAGCCAGCGATTTCGTGCTGCGGGAGCCGGAATGGATCGTGCCCCCCGCGTGACGACACACGCCGCGACAACGCGGCCGCTGCATTCCTTCGACACCTGGCGCAGGAGCACACGTGACGATCACCAGTCACCATCGCTTCGCTGAAATACTCCCTGATGCACCGCGCAGCTGGCTGGTCACCGGAGCGGCGGGATTCATCGGCTCGAATCTCGTCGAGGAGCTGCTCTCACTCGGGCAGGTGGTGATCGGCCTCGACAACTTCTCGACCGGTCGTCGCGCCAACATCACCGAAGCAGTCGGCGGGGATCCTGATCGCGCCAGGCGCTTCAACATGATCGAAGGCGACATCCGCGATCTCGAGCTCTGTCGCGCCGCGTGCGAAGGGATCGATTTCGTGCTGCATCACGCCGCGCTCGGGTCGGTGCCGTGGTCGGTCGCCGATCCGCTGACTACGAACGCGGTGAACGTGACCGGATTCGTCAACATGCTCGTCGCCGCGAAGGATGCCGGAGTCGCCCGCGTCGTCTATGCTTCCTCGAGCGCCGTCTACGGTGACGACGAGCGGCAGCCGCAGCGCGAGGAGCACATCGGTCGTCCCTTGTCCCCATACGCCTCGAGCAAGGCGGCGAATGAGACGTATGCGCTCGCCTTCCAGCGCAGCTACGGCTTCGAGTCGATCGGATTGCGCTACTTCAATGTATTCGGCCGGCGCCAGGATCCATCCGGTGCGTACGCGGCGGTGATCCCGCGGTGGATCACGAACCTGCTGCGCGGCGAGACGTGCACCATCTTCGGCGATGGCGAGACGACGCGCGACTTCTGTCACGTCGCCAACGTCGTGCAGGCGAACATCCTCGCGGCAACCGCGGACATCCGTTCGACGGGTGCGGTGTACAACATCGCCTGTGGCGAATCGATCACCCTGAATCAGCTGTTCGAGATGTTGCGCGAACAGCTCGCGTATGCAGAGCCCGACATCGCATTCGCGTCACCCCGCCGCGAAGAATTTCGCACCGGCGACGTTCGCTATTCCTGCGCATCAATCGAGAAGGCGCGGAAGCTTCTCGATTATGCGCCGAGCCACGGTGTCGATGACGGATTGGCCGAAGCGCGCGAGTGGTATGTCCGGCAGTCGCGGGCGCAGCCCGCGCTGAGTTTCGCCCCATACCGATGATCCGCGAGACATCGGATCAATCGGGCCATCGCCGGCCGCGGATGCACAGGGCTTCACGAACCAGGCATGAACCGGGACTCGACACCCCGCCCGTCCTGCTGTTCGCCAGCAGCGACGAGTGGATGAGCCGCTCGATCGGCACGGTGTTCGAGGACCGCGGATTCACCGTCGTCCGGGCCGCGTCAGGCACCCTCGCGCTCAATCTCGCGCGACGCAGCCATCCCGATGTGGTGTTGCTCGATGACGACCAGGCAGGACTCGACGCCGTGTCGGTATGTCGAGCGCTGCGCGACGATCCGTTGTTCGATCCATCGACACCGGTGGTGATCACGTCGTCGGTGCAACTCGGCGCGTCGACACGGACGGCAGCGTACGAAGCCGGTGCCTGGGAATATTGCAGCCAGCCGGTGGACGTCGAGCAGCTCGTGTTGAAGATCCGCACCTTCCTGCGCGCCCGGCAGGAGGCGACGCAGGCGCGATCGGAGCGCTGCCTCGATGTAGCGACCGGGCTGTATACCGCGCACGGCATGGAGCAAGTCGCCTATCAACTGCGTGCGCGAGCCGCGCGTGATGCGGAGCCGCTCACCTGCCTGACGCTCACGCCGGAACGGACGGCGCCCGACGGTTCGACTCCGGCCGCGGACGAGAACATCCGCCATGCGGCCGCCCTGGCAAACATCTGCCGCTTACATAGTCGCAAATCGGACTTTGTCGGCCACGCCGGCCCGGCACGCGTCGCCATCCTCGCACCGGATACCGATGCGGTAGGAGCGCGTTCGCTCGCGGCACGGCTCGAGCGCAGCTTCGACGACGGGCTGCGAAAGGCGATGAAGGCCGGCGAATATCGGCTGCGCGGGGGCTACTGCTCCGTCGCCGACGCCGCAGGAGCGAAGATCGATCCGGGTGACTTGATCGATCGCGCGGCGGCTGCGCTCGAGCAGCTGCGACGGAGGAACTCCTCCGATCTGCTGCTCGGTTTCGAGGAGCTTTCTCCCGCCTAACCGGTCAGGTTGTCCTGATCGGCGCCGCGGATGGGAGGCAGGCGCCGTCGGCACTGGCTTCAGCTTCTGCGCGTAGGCCCTCGCCTTGTTGCATCAGTGCAACACTCGGCGAGGCGTAAGGGCTTCGCGCATCGAAGCAGAGGTCCGCGTGCTCGCTCAGCCCCGGATTGGCGGGCGCAATGTCGCAAATATGTCACCATTGACGTTATGAACAATTAGACAGATAATGTGACCACGATCGCGTTTCTAGTGTGATGTGCATCGTTTCGACGTTCGCCAGCGCCGCCGCTGGGGGGACCAATGAGCACTGTGCAGAGGAGTACCGACGGGTATACGGCATTCACGAACACGAGCGACTGCCTAACGTCTTCCGTCGGGCGCGACGACCGGCAGGTGCCGATGCGCGATCCGGTCGTCGAGCGTGGTCCGGTAGTGGCACGGCGGACGATGCGCGTCCTCATCGTCGACGATGACCGCGCGCTGCGCGACGGTTGCGCGAGCGCGCTGCGGCTCGACGGCTACGACGTCGTCGCCCTCGCCAATGGGGGCGAGGCGATCGCCCTGATGCAACGCTCGCGGTTCGACATCATGCTTGTCGACGTCGGGCTGACGCCGGTGTCGGGCTTCGACGTGCTCCGTGCGGTGATGTCGGCGGCCCCGCAGACGCTCGTCGTCCTGATGACCGGCAACCCGAGCGTCGACTCGAGCATCGAAGCGATGCAGCTCGGCGCCTGGGACTACCTGTCCAAGCCCTACTCCGGAACGCAGCTCCAGTTGCTGCTGGGCCGCGCGTCCCATCTCATCAGCATGCGCCACCGTGAGGAGCAGCTGCTGCCGACCGACGACGCCGCGCTCGCGTTAGGCACGCCGGTGCCGATCTTCGGATCGTCGCCGGCGTTTCGTCAGGCGATCGAGCTGGCGCGGAAAGTCGCGGCAACGACCGCGTCGGTGATGATCGTCGGCGAGACCGGAACGGGAAAGGAGCTCCTCGCGCAGTGCGTCCACCGCTACAGCCGGCGGGCGCGTCAGGTGCTGGTGCCGGTGAACTGCGCCGCGATCCCCGACCAGCTGCTCGAGTCGGAGATGTTCGGCCACCGCCGCGGCGCGTTCACCGGCGCCGACCGCGACAAGACCGGGCTGCTCGAGATGGCGCACGGGGGAACGATCTTCCTCGACGAGCTCACCGAGATGTCGTTTTCCCTCCAGGCAAAGATGCTTCGCGTGATCCAGGACGGGGTCGTCCGGCGCGTCGGCAGCGAACACGAAGACGCGGTGGTCGACGTGCGATTCATCTCGGCGACGAATCGCGATCCGCGGGAGGCGATTCGCGACAAGAGGTTGCGCGAAGATCTCTACTACCGCCTCAACGTCGTCCAAGTGACGCTTCCCGCACTCCGCGAGCGGCCGGAAGACGTCGCGGTGCTGGCGAATCATTTTCTCAAGCTCTTCTGGGCGCGGCACCGTTCGCCGAAAGCGGAGTTGCCGACGCTCGAGGCTGACGCGCTCGATTTCCTCGCTTCGCGGCCGTGGCCGGGCAACGTCCGCCAGCTGCAGAACTTCATCGAGCACGTCGCGGTGCTCGCGCAGCCCGGCTCGAAGATCAAGACACAGCACCTTCCGCTCGAGCAGCAACTGACCCCGGAGCCCGGCGCCGCGCCGCTCCCATCGGCGTCGATGAACGAGGCGTATCACGTCTCGAAGGAACAGGTGCTTGCGACGTTCGAGAAGGAGTATGTCACCCGCCTCGTCGCTCGCGCGTCGGGAAACATGTCGCGCGCCGCACGGCTCGCCTGCGTCGACAGAACCACCTTGTACCGGCTGTTGGAGCGGCATGGATTCCGCCGGGATTCCGAGGAGCCGCCACTGCAGGCGTCGTGAACAGCTGAACCCACCGCGTCACGAAATCGTTCGCCCCCCGCTCTGGAATCAGACAGACCTGAATGAGACGCTCCGGCGTCAGCCGTAGTCCATTGGCATCGTCAACGCGCGCCGAAACGGTGGCGCGATCTCCGCTCGCCGAGGCCGTTGCCGAGGCAGCGCGCGAGACGGGTGATACCCTCGCCCGATCGCGCCAGCCGCGGATCGCCGAAGTGCGCGAGCAGCTCGATGCCGTCGTCCAATGGGCGACCGTCAACGCCGTGCCTAACGGCGCGGAATCGCGCGTCGCCCGACCCCCTGCGCTGGCGACCGAGTATGTCGAGCTGTTGCGGAGCGCGCTCCTCGAGCGGCTGGCTTCCGCACCGGAGGTGGACGGCTGCGACCTTGTCCGGGTGCTCGGCCGGCTCGAGGAAGTCGCGAAGGCATGGAAGGAGACTGACACCGGGCGCTTCGTCTCGCGGCTGACTGGCACGCACTCCGCCGACGCCGTCGTCGCGGTCGCGCACGACATCCGCTCGCCACTGACCTCGATCCTCATTCTCGTCGACTCGCTGCGACGTGGACAGTACGGCCCCGGCGACCCGGCGCGCGACCGTCAGCTCGGCATCATCTACGGCGCGGCGCAGGGACTGGCCACGCTCGCGGCGGACCTGATCGACACTGCGCGCGGGGACCGCCTGACGATCGGCCCGGCAGCGGCATTCTCGGTGATCGAGGCCATGTCATGCGTCGGACAGATCTTGCAGCCGGTGTCGGAGGCGCGCGCGATTCCACTGCGTTTGTTTCCCCCAGCAGCCGATGGGCGCATCGGACATCCGGCCGCGCTGCAGCGCGTGCTACTGAACCTCGCGTCGAATGCACTGCGCTGCACGGAGGACGGCTTCGTCGCGATCGCGGCGGTCGAAGTCGCGCCGACGAGGATCGAGTTCTCGGTGACGGATACCGGCCCGGGCATCCCCGACGATGTCCTGCAAAGTCTTTTCGAAGGCTTCCAGTCGGAGCGAGCGACAGTTCGATTCTCACGCGCTGGCCTTGGCCTCTCGATCGTCCGGATACTGCTCGCGGCAATGGGCACCGTGCTCCAGGTCGAGTCGACGCCCGGACACGGCGCCCGCTTCTTTTTCGAGCTCGAGCTGCCGCACGCCCGCTGACGCGACGCGGGCTGCCGCCTAACACGACGCCTGGGGGGGCCGTCAGCGACGGCGGCACGATCGCGCGGAGCCGGTGGATGCGACCGCCGCGATCGCGGCCACGGCGCGCTGGACATCGGCACGCTCGAAGTACTCCGGCCGGCGGTCGTCATACTTCCACATCGTGAGCGCGCAGAGTCCCGGTTCGGCAGACATCGCAACGCCGATGCGTTGCAGCTCCGAAGCGGCGAGCGGCGCGTCGTGCCCGTTCGCGTCGAGGACGTTGATGCTGAGCACGAGCGCCAACCCGCTGCGCTCGGCTGCCGAGCGCTGCATCGCCAGCCACGCGTTGATCTCTCCCTTGTTCGGCCGGTATTGCGCGAAGCTCCAGTCAATCGATGGCAGTGGCGCCTGTGCAAGGAAGGTAGGAGGCGAGGTGACGCCGACCGGCAGCGTGGGCCACAGCGACTTGCTGAATGCCGCGGCCGAGTCGATGATCGCGTAAGGCACCGGCGCGCCGTTCCAGTTCGTCGGGTCGTGGGGCTCGTCGATGAGGATGTGGCCGAGGACCGTACCGTCGGCGACGTACGAGCTGAAGTCGACGCCGCGAAACGCCACGATCTCGCGCTTCCAGGCGACGAGGTCGAACGACTTGTCCGCTCGCTGGTGGTTGCGCCGCGATCGCTCGAGAATGATGAAGACCTGGATATGCGCACGGCGGGCCGCGTCGAGCCGAGCGATCGCATCGCCCGGCCGGAGCGCGAGCACGGTCGCGGTGAACGGCGCATGGAACAGCGAATCGGGAAGTCGCCACGGACCGAAGGGAACTCCGGGACCGGCGCCGGTGGCGACGCGCGCCTGGGCGGACGCGGGAGCCGGACGCAGCGCGAGTCCGCCGAGCAGCAGCAGCCCCGCGAGGAATCGAGCGGCGTCGTTGGTGGTATCGAATGGCACCTGGTGATGGGAAGGACGCCGGCCCGCGGACGACATCTCCGCGAGCCGGCGTCTGGCCTAACGTTCAGCCGCCGCGATCATTGCGGGCGGCACGGCACCGGCCGATGCCTGGCCGCTGCCGCGGCGACATCCCGCAGTGCCGCCACGTTCGACAGGTCGGTCCAGTAGCTGTTGTACTCCGCCGAGCCCTTGTCGGCAGAATCCCACTTCCACATGGTCAGTGCACAGGCATAGGGCTCGTTCGCCATCATGATCCCCCAGCTTCGCAGCTGGGTCGGGAGCACTGCGGCGCCGGCGTTTCCGGCGATGACGTTGATGCTCAGCTGGAGGCCGAGCCGCGCCTGGCGGGCGGCGGCGACTTCGTAGGCGACGAACTGGTCGGCGGTGAGCACGTTCCCCGACGCATCCTTCTTGTTCGTCGTGTACTGCGCCAGGCCGAAGTCGAGATTCTGGAAGGGTGCACCGGGCAGCAGCTGCGAGGGGCGCGACCCGACACCCATCGGCACGCCGGGGAAATACCGCTCGGCGTATGCCGCCGCGGCGTCGATATCGGCGTAGGACACCGGCTCACCCGGATCGCGAATCGTATCGCCCTGCGCGTCGAGCAAACATGTCGGCGTCATGCCGTCGGTCATGCAATCATTCTTGTTGACCCAGTTAGTCGGATCCATCGGCTCGTCGATCAGGTAGATGCCGATGATCGTGCCGTCCGCGATGTACGGGCGGAAGTCCATCGACATGAACCGGTCGAGCTGCAGCTTCCACAGGTCGAGCCGGAATCGTCCGGTAACCGGATCCTGGAACTTCGACCGACCGCTCACCGGGGTGATGATCAGGCGGAATCCCGCCTGCCGTGCCGCATCGAGCATGGCGATTCCGTCAGTGGGCTTGAGCTCACGCAGCGCACCGGTGAAGGGCGCGTTGAAGAGGCTCTGGTCGATATGGTACGGCCCGAAGATCATCGCATGCGTCGAGATGCTGCTGGTGCCGGAGACGCCCTCCACGATCGCGCTGATCGTCGCTGTGCCGGCGCTGACCGCGGTGACGACGCCATCGCCCGCAACAGTCATCACGTCGGTGTTCGACGAGATCCAGCTGATCGTGCGGCCGAACAGCTGGGTGCTTCCGTTGTAGGCCGCTGCCGTCAGCGCGCGAGTCGAGCCGACATCGAGGGGGCCCATGACCGGCGAGCTCACGACGACCGACGTGACCGGGACAACGACCGGGTTGACGGTGATCGCGCTCGCCCCGCTCACGGCGTCCACCGTCGCGTGGATGGTAGCGCCGCCCGGCGACCTGGCCGTGACGAGTCCGTGAGCATCGACCGTCGCGACGGCATCGTTCGACGAGGTCCAGGCAACCTCGCGTCCCGGCTGCGCAATCGAGCCGGACATCGCGACCGCGGTCAGCTGCTGGACGCCGCCGACGAGGATCGTCGCGGCCGGGGGCGTGACATCGACCGCCGTGATCGGCGGCAGCTGTGCCGTGAGGCCTAACGTTCCGGTGATGTTCTCGGCGGTGGCCGAGATCGTCGCGTCGCCAGCCTTGACGGCGGTGACCAGGCCGTTTGCGTCGACGCTGATCACTCCAGGTGCCGAGGAGCTCCAGGTGACGGCGCGATCGAGTAGTTGGGTTGTTCCATTCCACACCGTGGCGGACAGCTGTCGCGTCGCGCCGATCACGAGTGGACCAGTGACGCTCGACGCCACCACGATCGACGTGATCGGGAGCGGGATGACGGTGATCTTCACGCTGCCGACGACTCCATCCATCGTCGCCGAGATCGTCGCCTCACCCGGCGCCTTCGCCGTGACGAGCCCATTGGCATCGACCGACGCGACTGCGTCGCTCGAAGTTGCCCACGTCGCGCCGACACCCGACATCGCCGCGCCGTTGGCATCGAGGGCGGTTGCCGACAGCTGGGCGTTCTGGCCAACGCTAATGGGCGCGGCTCCAGCGCCGGCGACCACGACCGAGGCCGGCTTCGGCGCGGCGACGGTAATGGTCGCGGCAGCGCGCTGGCCCTCGCTCGTAACGGTAACAGTGGCCTCGCCGGCACTGAGCGCGGTGACGACACCGCTCGCATCGAGAGAGACGATCCCGGCGGGGAACACCGACCAGTCGAGCTGACGGTGCTCGAGCACACGGCCGAGCGCATCGACGACGACGGCCGTCGGCGTTGCTTTCGCGCCAACGACGAGCGGCGTACTCGGCATGACGAGGGAGACGGACGCAACGGGCGTCAACGCGGCGTATTGCCCGAAGTGCGCGACATCGACGGCGAGTCGGTCGTGATCAGCGTCGTTCGTGACGGGACCGGCCAGGTGCCAGACGCCGTCACGCAATTCGTACGCTGCCAGCGGCGCATCTGCGGTCGAGCCGGGCAGCTTCGTGGGAACGTAGCGCATCGACAGCGTGACGGGCTGCTTGAGGTTCACCGCCGACGGTGTAAACGCAAACGGACCGCCGG
The DNA here is from genome assembly GCA_025936015.1 of Gemmatimonadaceae bacterium. GTDB lineage: Bacteria > Gemmatimonadota > Gemmatimonadetes > Gemmatimonadales > Gemmatimonadaceae > JABFXC01. The sequence goes on along the minus strand of JAICUE010000019.1, from coordinate 4,323 downwards.
CGAGACCGGCATCGCTCGCCGCACCGGCCGCGGGAGCCACCGTCACTTTCGTATTCGAGCCGACCGCGCCATCAGGGAAGACCAGCGCAACGCTCTCACTCGACGTCGCGAGGACGCTGCCGCTCGTGCAGGGCGTCGCGGTGCCGCCGGTCGCGCCGAGTATGTAGACGCCGCACCTTTCTATATAGAAGCGGATGGTCAATCCCTCGTCATCGCGGAGACCGACGAAGTCGCTCTTGTCGAGCGACTTCGTCTCCTTGTTGTTCTTGACGATCTTCACGTCGGCGCTGCCGAGGGGAATGCCAGCGGCGAGCACCGTCAGGCGATAGGTCTCGCCAGCGTCGATGCTCGGGAACTTCGACGTGTACCAGCGAACCTTGTAGAAGTCATCGTCGTCATCGAGCTGCAGGCGTTCCTTGCCGACGCCGCTGGTCTTCGTGTAGCGCGCGAGAAACGGCTGGGCGCAATGATCGCCGAGCCATTGGCAGATCTCGAGGGCGAGATTGTTTTCGAGCGACTTGTCCGCGGGGCCGAGGGTCTTTCCCTTCGGTCGGCGATCGACAGGCTCGAGGAAATAGAAGTGCGCGATACCGGCGTCATCGCGACTGTCGGTGATCGCGAACTCCGGCGGCGTCAGGCCGCCAACCGTCGGCGCAGTCGGTGCCGCTCGCGGCGCACCGGTTTCACCGCACGCGGCGGCAAACAGCGACAGCGTGCACGCGCTGATGATCGACAGCATCCCCTGAATTCGCATGCGTCCTCCCAGGGTCGTATCACCCCGGTGGTTGACCTGAAGAGACTGCGATAACGGATGCCGGGGCGCGATGCACGATCCATGCGGCGTACCGCGTGGCGCTCAACTGCAACCAGCGCAGTCATTTGCGCCTCTGCCCGCGCCGCGGCGCCGCTCTCGGTTGCAGTCCGCACGCAACAGCGTGGCTCGCGGCCGCCACACCCTAACGCTGTCGGCGCCGTGCAACAGCAACCGTTGTGGTCTCGCCGCAAGTCGCGCGTATGAGGGGCGCGGCTGTCGCGCCCAAGTCAGCCGCCATCAGCACGTTAGCGAAATACACCATCGCCGCACGCGTCGTGCATCGCGCGCCGTCGTCACGACAGCGTGACGCCTCGAACGCTCTGTCATTGCGGAGGAGATGGTGCGACTCGTTTACGTCGTCACACGCGCGGATCGAATTGGCGGCGCGCTGGTGCATGTTCGTGATCTCGCGATGGCCATGCAATCGTCGGGACACAGCGTCACCGTGCTCACCGGCGGGACGGGCTGCTTCACCGAGCAGCTTGCCGAACGACTGATCCCATTCATCGCGCTCGAACACCTGGCGCGCCCCATTCGCCCGCTCGCCGATGCGCGCGCGTTCTTCGAGCTGCGCCATGTATTGAAGCGTCTCCGGCCGACGCTCGTCTCGACGCATTCGACGAAAGCGGGATGGCTCGGGCGAATGGCCGCGAGCTCGCTCGGGGTTCCGGTCGTATTCACCGCGCACGGATGGTCGTTCACGGACGGCGTGCCGCCGGCGGCGGCGCGGGTCCATCTGTGGGCTGAGCGAGCGGCCGGTCCATTCGCCGACAGCATCATCACGGTGTCGGAGTACGACCGCGAGCTCGCGCTGAAGAACGGCGTCGCACCGTCGGCGAAGGTTGTCGCGGTGCACAACGGCATGCCTGACGTTCCGCGCGAGCTGCGCGCGGAGCCGCATCGCTCGCCCCCGCACCTCGTGATGGTCGCGCGGTTCGAGGAGCAGAAGGATCACGGCACACTATTGCGCGCGCTCGGCCGCTTGAGCGCGATGCCGTGGACCCTCGAGCTGATCGGCGACGGGCCACTGCTCGAAGACGCGCGCGAGCTCGTTCGCGGGCTTGGCATCGCGTCGCGCGTGCAGTTCAGTGGCGCGCGTCAGGATGTCGCGCGCCGACTGTCGAAGGCGCAGCTGTTCCTGCTGATCTCGAACTGGGAAGGATTCCCGCGAAGCATTCTCGAAGCGATGCGCGCCGGGCTTCCCGTCGTCACATCGCGCGTCGGCGGCGCAGCGGAGTCGGTGCAGGACGGCGTGACCGGATCCGTCGTCAGGCCGCGTGACGTGAGCGCGCTGGCGCACGCGCTGGAGCCGCTGCTCGCCGACGGCGCGCTGCGACAACGACTCGGCTCGGCGGGACGCGGGCGTTACGAGAGCGCGTTCACCTTCGAGCGCATGCTCGCCCAGACAGTCGGCGTCTACGAACGCGTGCTCGGCGCGCGAGTCGTGGCCGAGCGCCAGCCCGCACATCTCCCCGTCGCGCACTTCCCTTCGATCGAGACACTCACCCACTGACTGCCGCGCCACCGCATCACGAACTCTCCACCCAGAGGAGCAACTCACATGATGTACGCGAGCAATGCCGCCGTTCAGCGCGCGAGTCAGTATACCCGACCACTCGAGCTGACTGCGCCGGCGGAGGTGAACGTCAAGGCGACCGCGTACGTCCCGTTCAAGGTGGCGATCGAATGGCTCGTGGCGCTCGTGTTCTTCATCCCGGTCGCGATAGTGCTGGCGATTCTCGGGCTCGCGGTGTCGCTGACATCGCCTGGCGGCGCGTTCTATCGGCAGCGCCGCGTCGGGCGGAACGGAAAGGTATTCGACATGATCAAGCTGCGGACGATGGTCGCGAACTGTGAGGAGCGCACGGGTGCGGTCTGGTCGGGCCCCGGTGATCCGCGGGTGACGCCGGTCGGTCGCCTGCTGCGCGACACCCATCTCGACGAGCTCCCACAGCTGCTCAATGTCCTCCGCGGCGAGATGTGCATCATTGGCCCGCGACCCGAGCGGCCGGAGATCGTACCCGAGCTGGCGGCGACGATTCCGAATTACATGGACCGGCTAGCCGTGCGCCCGGGCCTTACGGGACTCGCGCAGGTCCAACTGCCGCCCGACCTGTCCGAGCTCGATGTCCGGCGCAAGCTCGCGTATGATCGCTTCTACATCGAGCACGCAAACCTCCTGCTCGATTTGCGCATCGTCGTCTCGACGTGCCTCTTCATGTTCGCGTCGGCGCTCGAGGCGCTGCGCTTCGCGGTGGTCAGGACCTATGGGCGTCGAGTAGAGGCGGTGTACGCCACGACCGCATTGCTCGAGAAGGCCTGACGCCGCCACCGGACCGGAAAGCGAACGGCACCCGCGGATCCGCGGGTGCCGTTCTTCATTTCGCTCCTGGCATGCGCTGCCTAACGCGGGACGGGCACCGCCACGGGGCGCGCGGGGGCTGGGTAACGACGCCGGTCGTTGTCCGCGGTCCCGAACAGCCAGCCGGCGAAGTTGGTGAGACCGTCGTGAAGCGCGGTGGCCGGCTCGTAACCGAAGAGACGTCTCGCCTTGTCCACGCTGGCCCACGTCTGCGGAACGTCCCCCGGTTGCGTCGGCAGCCATTGACGTTCGGCGTCGATCCCGAAGACAGTCTCGAGGGCGAGGACGAGCTCGCAGAGGCTGACTGTGCGATTGTTGCCGAGGTTGACGACCTCGTAGTCGGACTTGTCGTACGCCATCGCGCCAAGAATGCCGCTGACGATGTCGTCGATATAGGTGTAGTCGCGGCGAGTGCCGCCATCGCCAAAAAGCGGAACGGGAAGTCCGGCCTGCATCAACTTCGCAAACTTGTGGATGGCGAGGTCGGGACGCTGCCGCGGACCGTAGACGGTGAAGAAGCGCAGCGCGAGCACGCGGATTCCGAATAGCCGGCTGTAGACGTGCCCGAGGAGCTCGCCGCTCACCTTGGTGCTCGCGTACGGACTGATCGGCATGAGGACGTGGTCCTCCTCGCGCCATGGAACATCAGGGTTGATTCCGTACACGCTGCTCGACGACGCGAAGACGAACTGGCGGATGCCGCGACGGCGCGCGAACTCGAGCATGTTGTGGGTGCCGCGAACGTTGACCTCCTGGTAGAGGATCGGCTGTTCGATCGACGGGCGCACGCCGGCTCGCGCGGCGAGATGCACGATCACCTGGTAATCATCGCGCAGGTTTCGTTCGAGCGCGGCCTCGTCGCGAATGTCCGCCTCGACGAGTCGATACTGCGAGTAGTCGCTGTGTGGCGCACTGTTGCGCCGCTTCTGTGCCGGCGCATAGAAATCGTCGAAGTTGTCGACCGTGGTCACGGTCCACCCGCTGTCGAGCAGCGAATCGACCACGTGGCTTCCGATGAAGCCCGCGCCGCCTGTCACCAATGCATGGTTCGCCATCACTCCCCTCCCCGCGTCGGGCGGTGTAGTCAGTCGTAATCCAGCAACCCTTCCTGCTCATCCTTCTCGGCGCAGACGGCCTCGATGCTATC
>JAICUE010000065.1 GCA_025936015.1 Gemmatimonadaceae bacterium | reverse complement strand
TAACCGCTGAACCACAGAGGAGTGCGCTGCGGCTCGGGGGGTTCAGCAGCAGCTGGAACGGCAACAGCCTTTAACCACAGAGGTCACAGGGGACACAGAGGACTGCACCGCCTGAGAAGCTTTCCACCTGATGCGCCTGAGAATTTTGGGGCAAGCGGGGCGAGATGGTCTCGCCCCGGTTGCCCCAAAAGTTCCGTTGGCACTGGCGTGATAAAGCCGCCTTTGCCTACGCCTCTGTGATCTCTGTGCCCTCTGTGGTTCAACAGCAGTTGCAAGAGCAACAGCTTTTAACCACAGAGGGCACAGGGGACACAGAGGACTGCTGCGGCATCGACAGTTCTCTGCAGGGGGCCTGAAGAATTTGGAGCAAGCGGGGTGAGACTATCTCGCCCCGCTTGCCCCAAAGTTCGGCTGCTTCTGGCGTGATAAAGCTCGTGCGGGCGGTGCCTCTGTGCTCTCTGTGGTTCAACAGCAGTTGCAAGAGCAACAGCTCTCAACCACAGAGGCACGGAGGACTGCTGTGGTTCGACAACACAGCACCTGAGCCGGAACAAATTGGGGCAAGCGAGGCGAGATGGCCTCGCTGGGGTACAAAGACGGTCCTCTGTGGTGCGCTCGCCAGACCGTTCGCGTCCTGCCTCGCGGGCCACTAAATTCCCTCTGTCACCAACCGAGAGTCGAATGTCCGAGAATGCCCCCCAGTCTGCACCCGCGCGGCCGGCGCCGCCGACGCGGGCGGAGTCGTATGAGCGAGTGTCGCACGCATTGTTCGAGGCGAAGAAGGTCGCGGTCGGGACGCATGCGGGCGAAGAGGTCCGTGTCCGGATGATGCATCCTGGCCCCTTCCTGCCTAACGCGGAGGAGGGGGGCGAGGCGCGGCCGGTGATCTATCTCGCGTCGATGAAGACCGATCCGAAGATCCGCGAGATGACGACCCGGCCAGAGGTCGCGCTGCTCATGCACGAGTCGCCGACCGGGGAGGAGCACACGAGCTGGGAGATGGAGCTCACCGGTCGCGCCGAGATCGTGCGGTCGGCCGAGGAGCGGGAGCGAGCGAAGCAGGCGACCAAGCGGACGTCGAGCATCGTCTCGTACCTCGATTCGATCGGGCAGACCGACCTGCTGGCGTTCGTCAAGGTGACGCCGCGGTTCATCAAGCATCGCGTGTTCGGCGAGATCGTGGCCGGGCGGGCGCCGTCGATCCTCGACTACTCGGATGCGGTCGCCGCGGAGCGCGACAGCAAGCTGCTCGGCGCACGGTTAGGCGTATGGAAGGAGCTCGTCCGCTGGGCATCGCTCACCGCGTCGGCAGCGTCGGTGGCGGTCGGACTCGCCGTCGCGTACGCGACGACCGGATCGTTGAACTGGGGGTTCGCGGTGCTCACCCTCGTCGCGGCGGTCGCGCTCCAGGCATGCACCAACATCAAGAACGACCTCGACGACCACATCTCCGGCGCCGATGATCGGAACCGGACGCCGGTGCTCGGCTTCACCGGGGGATCGCGGGTGATCCAGCGCGGACTGGCGACGCGCGGCGACCTGCTCGTCTTCACGCTGCTCTTCGGGACGGTGGCGACGGCGATCGGGATCGCGCTGGCGTTGATGGGGCGGCCGTGGGTGTTGGCGTTCGGGCTCTTCGGCCTCGCGTTAGGCTTCGTCTATACGGCTGGACCGCTCAAGCTGGCGAATCGCGGACTCGGCGAGTTCGCCGTGGCGATCGCGTTCGGCGTCGGGATCATCGCCGGCACCGCGTATGTGCAGCTCGGCTACGTCCCGACGCAGGCGTGGGCGGCATCGATCCCGGTGTCGCTGCTCGTCTCGCTCCTCCTCTTCATCAACGGCTTCCAGGACGCGGCGTCCGATGCGGAAGTGGGGAAGCGGACGCTGGTCGCGCGGCTCGGGATCGCTCGCGCCGCTCGCTGGTATCCGGTGCTGGCCTTCGGCGCGCTGTTCATTCTCGTCGGGCTCGTCATCGCCCGCGTCCTGCCGCTCGCGGCGCTGCTCGGGTTGGCGGGAGTGCCATTGTTCATTCGCGCGGCCGCCATCGCGCGGAAGAAGTTCGATGCGCCGATGGAGCTCGTCCCGGCGAACGCGTATACCGCGATCGGACACCTCGCGAGCACGCTGATGCTCGCGGTCGGCCTGGCGTGGGCGGGTGAGCGCAGCCGCGGTCTCGCAGCGTTAGGCGCGGCGGTGGTCGGCACGCTGATCATCGTCTACTACGCCCGGTCGGTCCAGCGCCTGTCCAGCGCGTTCGAGGGAGTGAAAGCGGCCGTCGCAGCGAGGTAGCAAGGCGCGGGTCATCGCGGCCGCTGGAGGGGCCAGCGTGGTTGAACGGCGGGTTGGCCGGTCGATCATGCTGGCCCCTTGAAACTCCTGGCGAAACCGTTCGCGTACGGCGCGTGTCAGACAGAAGCCGGTGATTACGCCGGGCCAGTCCGACGACCTGTCTTGACTTCACCGCCGCAGTGCTAAATATTTAGCATACTGCTAAGTTTTTAGCATCAGTCCGGCCGGTCACGCGCCCGCTACCAACGTTCCCCCGAGAAGCAAATGAACGATCGTCGCCGCCTGAGTCGCACGTCGCCTCCTGTTCGAACGCTCGCGCTGCTGATGCTGTTGTCGGGCGCGGCAGCGATCCTTCCGGCGCAGGAGCCCACGCCATCGTCCGCCGACGTCATTCGCGGGCGTGTCACCGATGACTCGGCCCGCGCCATCATCGGCGCGACGGTGATGGTGACGCGCGGTCCGGACCGGGCCGTGAAGCAGACGACCACGGACAGCAGCGGCAGCTACTCGGTACGTTTCGAGCCGGGCACGGGCGACTATCTCGTGTATGTCAGCGCGACTGGATACCGCACCGCGCGACGCCGCGTGCAGCGCCAGGGCGGCGAGATCGTCCTCGTGGCCGACTTCCGCCTCGCGAGCGAGGCCGCGATGCTCGCCGAGGTGAAGGTCCGCGGGACGAAACCGGTGCGGGTGGAGAACGACGTCACCCCGTACAACCCGGAGACCGGCTCGTCGGAGAAATACGCGGATGGCGTGAACGGCCAGCTCTCGCCGAGCACTGCCGGCGACCTGAACGCGACGGCGACGAACATGCCGGGGGTCGTCTCCACGCCTAACGGTCCGTCGATACTCGGCGCCGGCGCGGAGTCGAACCTGACGACGCTGAACGGGATGGGGATGGCGGCGACGAACATCCCGCGCGCGGCGCAGACGCAGACGCGCGTCACCGGCGCGACGTTCGACCCGACCCGCGGCGGCTTCGCCGGCGCGAACATCGACGTCCGGCTGGCGCCCGGCGACCGCTTCTACCAGCGTCGTCAGGCATTCCTGACCCTCGACCCGCGGCAGTGGCAGCTGACGGATGCAGTCGGGCGTGCCGCGGGCGCACCGGCTGGCGGGATGCGGGCGAGCATCGGCGGCGACGGAGAGCTGATTCGCCAGGCACTGACGTACAACGCGGCGATCGACGTCTCGCGCTCGATCAGCACGCCGTCCACCCTCGCGAGCGCGAGTGACGAGACGCTGGTCCGGGCCGGGGTCGCCCCGGATTCGGTGAGCCGGGTGCTTGGCGTCGCCGGACCGTTAGGGCTGCTCGCGGCCGGCGGTGTGCCGGCCGAACGTCAGCGCGATGCGCTCACCTTCCTCGGCCGGCTCGATGACACGCGCGACACCCTGGCGACCCGCGCGCTGACCGGGTACGCCGGGTTGACGAAGGACGGCGCGCTCGGCTTCGGCCCGCTCGCGGCCGCGGCGAGCGGCGGGGAGCAGAACCAGCGCACGTTAGGCGGGCAGCTCGTCATCGGCGAGTACTTCGGTCCGGGGCGCAACTACCTGAACGAGACGCGCTTCGCCGCCAGCCAGGTGAAGACGACCACGTCACCGTACCTCGAGCTTCCCGGCGCCGACGTTACCGTCCGCTCGCTCGCGCTCGACCCGACGGCGAGCAACTCGATCGACGTCGCCGGGCTGTCGTTAGGCGGGAGCCCGAGCTTCTTCACCGATTCGAAGCGGTGGACGTTCGAGGCGGCGAACGAGACGATGCGCAACGCCCGCGGCAGCAAGCATCGCGTCCGCGGGCTGCTCTGGGCGCGCGCCGACGGGCTGGACGAGAGCGGCGCCGGCAACCGGTTCGGGAGCTACCAGTACAACAGCGTCGCCGACTTCGTCGGCAACAACCCGGCGAGCTTCAGCCGTACGCTCTCCGCGCCCGACCGGAGTGGCCGCGTCTGGAACGCCGCCGGCGCGCTCGCCCACCAGTGGTTCCCGACGAAGCTGTTCAGCGTGATCTACGGCGCGCGCGTCGAGGGAAGCGGCTTCTTCGACACGCCGCCCCGCGACGCCGCCCTCGAGAGCGCGTTAGGCGTCCGCACCGGCGTCGCGCCGAGCCGGCTGCACGTGAGCCCGCGCGCCGGCTTCACGTGGACCTACAACCACGACAAGGACAACGGCTCGGGGATGAACATGAGCCCCGTCGGGAGCTACTTCCGGAATCGGGTGGGGACGATTCGCGGCGGCGTCGGCGAGTTCCGCGACCTGCTCCGTCCGGAAATCGCGGCCGATGCGTCGGCGCGCGGCGGGAGCCTGCTCCTGTCGTGCGTCGGGAGCGCGGTGCCGGTTCCCGACTGGAGCGCGTGGACCGACGACCCGGCGAGCATCCCGACCGAATGCGCCGGGGGCGGCGGGGTGCTCGCCGAGAAGGCCCCCGCTGTCACGCTGATCGATCCCTCGTTCGACGTCCCGCGGAGCTGGCGCGCTTCGCTCGACTGGAGCACCGACGTCGGCCGGGCGCTGTTCAAGCTCGGCGCGTTAGGCAGCTGGGACCTGTCGCAGCCGGGAACGGTCGACGCGAACTTCAACGGCGTGACGGCGTTCAGCCTCGACCCGGCGGCGGAGGGCGGCCGGCCGGTGTACGTGAGCACCGCGGCGATCGACACGGCGAGCGGTGCGGTGTCGGCTGCGGAATCGCGCCGCTCGAGCGCGTACAGCCGGGTCGGCGTCCGGTCGAGCGACCTGCGCGGCTACGGCGGCCAGCTCACCGCGAGCCTCTCCCCGGACGTCTTCAAGGCGCGAATCCCCTTCTACGGATCGATTTCGTACACGCTCCAGTCGACCAGGCGCCAGTACCGCGGCTTCGATGGCGGCGGGTTCGGCGACCCGCGGGTGAAGGAGTGGGCGCCTAACGTGAACGATGCGCGCCACGTCGTGATCGTCCAGGGCGGATTCAGCACCGGCAAGACCGGGACGGTCACCCTCTTCGCGCGGGCGCAGAGCGGGCTGCCGTATACCCCGATCGTGCAGGGTGACGTGAACGGCGACGGCATCGGCGGCGATCGTGCCTTCATCCCGCGGCCCGGGACGACCGGCGACCCGTCGCTCGACACCCAACTCGAGGCCGCCCTCAACAGCGGCTCGTCGAGCGCGCGCGATTGCCTGCGGGCGAACCTCGGACGCGTCGCGCCGCGCAACGGCTGCCGCGGGCCGTGGAGCGAGACACTCAACATGCAATGGACGCCGCCGATCCCGCGGAAATGGGCCGGGCGGGTGCGCTCGAACGTCTACCTCGAGAACGTCCTCGGCGGCGTCGATCAGCTGCTCCATGGCGACGATCTCCGCGGCTGGGGCGCGCAGGCGCGTCCCGACCCGGTGCTGCTGATCCCGCGCGGCTTCGACGCGACGGCGAAGCGGTACCGTTATGACGTGAACCCGCGGTTCGCCGACACTCGGCCCGGGCGCACGCTCTTCCGGAACCCGTTCCGCATCTCACTCGATTTCCAGATCGACCTCTCGGTAGCGTATCCGCTGCAGCAGCTGCGGCGCGCGCTCGAGCCGATCCGCGGCCCGAACAACTCATGGATCGACCGCGGCGCCGACTCGCTCGCGGCGTTCTACCTGTCGCGCACGTCGGACATCTACAAGGCGCTGCTCGAGGAGAGCGACTCGCTCTTCCTGACGAACACCCAGATGGCGCAGCTCCGCCACGCCGACTCCGCGTACTCGGCCGAGGTGCGGGCGCTCTACATACCGTTAGGCGAGTTCCTCGCCGCGCGGCGGGGCAACGCGCCGGGGAAGACGGAGCTCGACAGCGCCGCGGCGGTGGACTCGGCGTACTGGAAGGTGTTCTGGGTGCAGCCCGAGATTGCCGGCGCGATCGTCACGCCGACCCAGCTCGAGCTGTTCCCGATGCTCAAGGGTATGCTTGGCATCTCGAAGAAGGACCGCGAGCACAGCCGGTGGCAGTTCGGGAATCCGGTGACGTTCACTGACGAGAAGCCGAAACCACAGCGACCGCCGGGCGAGCGAAGCCTGCAGGTGAACAACCGGTAACGGCGAAGCTCTCAGAGCCGTCCTCCGTGGCTCTGTGGTTCAACAGCTGTTACAAGAGCAAGAGCAACTGCAACAGCTTCATCACAGGAGGCGCGGAGGCACGGAGAACTGCTTGGCGCGTCCGATCATGTCTGCGCCGGCTCAACCGCTTTGGGGAAAAGGGGGGCGGGATGGTCGCGCCGTGCCTGCCCCAATGTGCGTCAGGGGGCGGTTTGTGCCTAACCGCGGATCGTCGCGAGCGCCATCGCGGCGAGGCCGTCGAAGTGCTTCTCAAGGGCGGCGTTGGTCCCGCGGCAGCCGGCGACGACGAGGATCGCCCATTCGACGTAGGCACGGCGGCGGGCGACGGGCCAGTTCGGCGGCGGGTCGCGGGCGATGTCGGCGACGTTGACGCTCTTGTCGGCGAGCTTGACGATCTTCGCCCGCCGCGACGCGTTAGGCGCGTTGACGACCTGGAGCCGCTTGCGCTCCTCGCTCGGGAGCGACTTGTCGTCGGTGAGCTCGGCGACGATGGCGCGGACGTCGGGGCCGAACTCGCGGCCGATGTCGTCGAGCGTGGCGTCGGTGTCCTCGACCGTGTCGTGGAGCAGCGCGGCGGCGAGCGTCAGGCTGTCGGTCACCCGACCGATGCTCGCGATCAGCTCGGCGACGGCGATCGGATGATTGATGTATGGCTCGGCGGTCGAGCCCTTTCGCTTCTGGTCGCGGTGGCGGCGCGCGGCGAAGTGCGCGGCGCGGAGCAGGATCGTCGTGTCGGACATGGCGACGGGAGGTGCGTGCGTCAGCTGCCGCCGCGGCGGATCTGCTTCAGGTAGAGGTTGAGCGAGCCGATCTTCAGCTTGCTCTTCATCTGCAGCATGATGCGCGTCGAATCGTCGGCGACCCAGATCTCCGCCTGCCCGCCTTCGCCGAAGACACCCTTGGCCTTGATCGTCGGGTGCAGCACGAGCGCCTCGAAGGTGCCGGCCGGGACCTTGATCCGTTCGCGCCTGACGACGGTGACGGTCACCGGATTGCGGTCGGGCTTGAAGTAGCGATCGAAGGTGTAGGTCTTTCCGACCTCGAGCGGGATCGTCCGGAGAAAGTAGAAGAAGCTGCCATCGTCGAGCGGCTCGGCGACGGTCGGCTGCGCCGGCTTGTCGTTCTCCTTGTAGACGCCGATCTCCGGCATGATCTCGTACTTCCGCTCGCGCTCGTAGCTCCCTTCGTCGATCTCCTGCCAGTGGCGGAGCGACACGAGGTTCACGGTGTCGATCCAGCTCTCATAACGGTCGTTCACCTTGTAGAACAGCGTGCCGCCCTTGACGTTGAAGCGGATGTGCAGCGCCTCCCGGCCGCGAACGTTCTCGAGGCCGAGGACTTCCATCACCGCGTCGCCGACGTCGATGGAGCTGAACTTCACGTCGTAGGCGAGGCGCTCGCCGGCGGCATACGGGATCGGCGGCCGCGCCGGTCTGGCGGGAGCGGTAGCCGCCAGTTGCGGCTGCTGCACGGGGGCCGCGGCGGCGGGCGCTTCGTTGGTCGCGAGCGGCGTCGCGGCGGTTGCGCCATGCGCGGTATCGGTGCTCACGCCAGCCGGCGGCGCGACCGCGACCGGTGGCCGGCCGGCCGGAAGGTCGCGCGGCGCGACGTCTGGCGCGCCGTTAGGCAGCACCGCGGTGGAAGCGGATCCAGGCGTTGCCGCCGTGCCGCCCGCTGCGGCAGGGCTGGCCTCCTTCGCGAGCGCGGTGTCGCCGAGCACCGCGCCGTCGGCCGCGGTGCTGGTGACGGTCGTGGTATCGGCGGTCTTCCGGTCGCCGGCGCAGGCGGCGGCGAGGAGCGCGAAGCCGGCGATTGCGAGCGGTCGGAGCTGGGGGATCACGATGATCTGCCTTACGGTGTGACGGCCGGCGGCGTGGACTTGCCGTGCGACGGGTGGCCGCCGGCGACGTAGGGCCAGCCGCTCGCATCATACTGGAGCCGGTCGATCAGCATCGGCCGGCGGACGCTGTGGCCGTCGCTCAACGTCGGCTTGGTCGGATCGACGGCGTGATAGACGATCCAATCGTTGCCCGCGGCATCGGTGACGATCGCGTTATGACCCGGGCCCTTGAAGTGGTCGTCGCCGGTGAGGATCGCGCTGCTGTCGGTGCCTAACGCTGCACCGTGCTTCTGGAAGGGGCCGGTCGGGCTCGCGGAACGGGCGACGAGGACCGCGTAGTGCGGATTCGGGAGACTGCAGCAGTCGTTGCCGGAGTAGAAGAGGTAGTAGTAGCCGGCGCGCTTGATCACCCACGGTCCCTCGACCAGCGACTCGTAGGGCGCCCCACTCGGCTGGATCACCGCGACCGGCGACGAGCCCGCGGCGAAGTGCACGCGGTCGGCGTCGAGCTCCTGCACCGAGATGGGCTGCGAGTTGGAACCCCAGTAGAGGTAGTGCTTCCCGCTGACCGAATCGTCGAACGCCATCGGGTCGATGTGCACGAAATCGTTGCCACAGACGAGTGGCGAACCGATGTCGGTGAATGGACCCCCTGGCGTCGTTGACGTCGCGATACCGATGCACATCCCGCTCGTGTCGGCATCGGCCGAGTAGTACATGAGAAAGCGATTCTGCTCGGCCGCGTAGATCACGTGCGGCGCCCAGAAATTCCACGTGGTGGTCGACCACGAGGGCTTCGTCGGCAGGACATCGTTGCCGTACGTCCAGTGCACGAGGTCCGTCGAGCTCGCGCTCTGGATGTTCACCCTCAGCCCGTTGCCGAGGAAAGTCTGCGTCGCGTAGGCCCAGTAGGTGGACCCGACCTTGATCACCGTCGGGTCGGGGAAATCCTGATCGAGCACCGGATTGGTATAGCCCGTGACCGTCGTCGTGTCGACGGGCGGCGGCAGCGTTGGCGACTTGCTCCCGCCGCCACAGGCGACGAGCAGTGCCGGGGTCCAGGCGAGAGCAGCAAACAGAAGCGAACGCAGACGCATGCGGCGGGAATGGCGATGAGTGGCTCGAACGACGTCCTTGGATTTTCGCCCCCGGCGCGCGAGGAGGCAACCATCCCCGTCGCAAAATGGCAGCCAACACCGAACTGCACCCGTCAACTGTCAGCTGGAAGCGACGGCGACCGCTGTCGGCGTCGCGCCGTCGCTGACAGCCAATGGCTAATGGCTCATCGCCGCGTTCGCGATTCGTTCGCGCAGCTCGGCGTCGGGCATGCGCCAGTCGCCGGCACGGACGTTGTCGCGGAGGTGCGTGAGGTCCGAGGTCGCGGGGATCACGCAGGTCACGTCCGGGTGCGAGACGACGAACTTGAGGAGAAGCTGCGCCCAGCTGTCGCAGTCGATCTCCGCTGCCCACGATGGAACGGGCTTCGCTGCGAGCCGATGGAGCAGCGTCCCGCTGGCGAAGGGACGGTTGATGATCACCGCGATGCCACGATCGCGCGCGACGGGAAGGATGCGTCGTTCGGCTTCGCGCTCCGCCACCGAGTAGTTGATCTGGACGAAGTCGACGCGTCTCGCCTCGAGCACGCGAGCGACTGCCTCGTGCGCGCTCTTCGTGTAGTGGGTGACACCGGTGTACCGGACGCGCTTCTGGCGCTTCCACTCGTCGAGAGTGTCGAGATGTGTGTCGACGTCGAGGAGGTTGTGGACCTGCAT
>JAICUE010000229.1 GCA_025936015.1 Gemmatimonadaceae bacterium | reverse complement strand
TCGGTGAAGTCGCGCTCCGCTCCTGAGTAGCCGCACCGGTTGCAGGTGTGGATCAGGTACGGAAGCGGCTGCGTCCCGGCGGCCCGCTCATGAAAATCGGTCCGCTTGCCGCCGAATGAGTTGGTCGACACGACCGCCTGCGAGCGGAATCGCGTGTCGCACACTGGACACCGAAGGTCGATCTGCTGAAGAGTCGTCATTGGCTGCCTGCGCGGTGTTGCTTCCCCCGCCAACTCCGAAGGGAAAATCTGTGCCACACGCTTCCGATACCCGCCCTTGTTCGCTAACACGTGTGCCGCTATCATTCCGCCCGTCTCACCACCGGGCGACTCGCCGGTTCCGCGCCGCCACCCGCGATCTGGGAGTTGATGCTCATCAACCTGCTGCCGGATTTCTTCGCTGCACTGCAGAGCGCCGACCCGGCTGCCGCTTACCAACGCTACTTCGACGCCCACAAACGCCTCCTTTCGGCGTACTGGCAGAACTACGTCGTCGACCCCGACGGCGCCCACTTTCAGGATGTCGTACAGGCGACAGTCGCTGCCGATCGCAGCGACCTGCGCGCGATGCTCGAGCGTACCGACGTCGTCTCGCTCGCGCGCACGACCGAGGAGCAGTGCGCGACATTGCTCGACACCGACGTCGATGTCGACGTCGTGCTGATGGTCGGGGTCGGCGCGGCGAACGCGGGTGAGCTGGTCGTCGACGGCCGTGGGATCGCGTTCGTTTGCCTCGAGCACTTCACCAGCGTCGCCAATGCCGAAACCCAGGGACTGGGTCTCGATCCGGAGCTCGTCCCGCTCTGGCTCGCGCACGAGATCGCGCACGCGGTGCGATACACGTCGCCCGGCAGCCGGAGCGAGATGCGCACGCTCGTCGAAGCCGCCGGTGGCTACTACTCGTATTGGGAAACAGGACGACACGCGACGCTTCGTGAGCTGCTCGTCAACGAAGGCCTCGCGGTGCAGGTCTCGCAGGCGATCAGCCCGGGCCACGCTGCCTGGGAATACTTCGGCTACGGCCGCCGCCAGTACGCGCGCGTCCGTGAGCTCGAGAGCATCGTCGCGCGCGCTGTCGCACCCGATCTTGATTCGGCGGCGCTTGGCCTCCGCCTTCGCTATCTGTCTGGCGGCATGAGCGATGAAGCGCGCACCGTCGATCGCTACGTGCTCCCCGAGCGAAGCGGCTACCTGCTCGGCGCCCGCATCGTCGAACCAGCGATCAAGGCGCGCGGGTTGTCGTGGGCGGTCCGTGCCGGCGCGCCGGAGCTCACCGACCTCGCGCGCTCGGGAGCCGCGACGGCCTGACGTCGACCCGACGTCGGATGATTCGCCGTTAGGCTGTCGCCATCAGGTCGTCGCCGTTAGGCGATCGCCGTCAGGCCGAGCACTCGGCGCAGAATTCGTCACTTTCCGACGCAGAACGAGCGGAAGACTCGGTCGAGTACGTCGTCGGTATCGACGACGCCGACCAGTTCCTCGAGCGCGGCGACAGCGGTCCGCAGGTGCACCGCGATCACCGGCCCCGGCAACTCGCCCGTTTCCCAGGCGCGGAGAAACTCGCCGATCTCGGCGCGCGCGGTGCGGAGCGTGGCGAGATGTCGCGCTCGTGTCACCACCGGAGTATCCGGCGCAACCGCGGCAATAGAGCTTGCCAGGGTTTCCTCGATGCGCGCGATCAGCCGATCGAGTCCCTCCCCTGTTTCCGCGCTGACCCGAATGGCGCGCGTCTCCTCTCGTTCACGCGCTTCGCGGGCGCCGGATCGAAGTTGCGGCAGGTCCTGCTTGGTGAGCACGTCGATCACCGGCGCGTCCGACAGTGCCGTGATGCGCTGCCGCGTCGCCGCGATTTCCTCGGCCAGCTCGCCGCAGGCGAGTACGACCTGTGCTCGGGCGAGATAGCGCTCGCTGACCTCGATGCCTAACCGTTCGATCGACTCCGCCGAGTCGCGGAGGCCGGCCGTGTCGACGAGCCGCAGGGGTAGCCCGGGCGCATCGATCACCGCTTCGATCGCGTCCCGTGTCGTTCCGGGAATCGGCGTGACGAGCGCGCGCGCATCACCGAGCAACGCGTTGAAGAGCGAGGACTTGCCCGCGTTAGGCGGCCCGGCCAGCACCACCAGCGCCCCCTCGCGCACCAGCTCCCCCGCCGGCGCGGTGGCGATGAGCGCATCGAGCATCCCGGCGACGCGCCCGGCACTTCGCGTCACGCGCTCCGGCGCGATCGGGCCGTCGTCTTCCTCGGGAAAGTCGATGTCGTAGGCGATGAGGGCCTCGACCTCGAGCAGCGCATCCCGGAGTGCGAGCACGCGCCGAACGAGGCCGCCATCGAGCGCGTCGAGGGCGAGTCGCTGCGCCGATCGCGAGGTTGCGTCGATGATGTCGCCGATCGCTTCGCCCTGCGCGAGCGTGAGCTTCCCATTCATCACGGCGCGGCGCGTGAACTCGCCGGGAAGGGCCTGGCGCGCTCCCGCCTGGACCAGCGCCGCGAGCACGAGCGCCGCCGACACCGCTCCACCGTGCGTCGAGATCTCGACCATCGGCTCGCCGGTGAAGGAGCGCCCCTGCTCGAATCGAGTGACGAGGGCCCGATCGATCGGCGCGCCAGTGGCGGGTTCGCGAATGGTCGCCAGCGTCGCGGCGCGGGGCGCGGTCGGCCACGGGGCGACAGTCCGACCCGCGATCTCCTCGGCATCGGTCCCGCTCACTCGTACCAGGGCAATAGCGCCTCGCCCTGGCGCAGTCGCGATTGCCGCGATCGTGTCGTCCCCACCGCGCACGGCGGCCAGCGGCGCGCGGTTGCTGGCGGGCCGGTGAACCGCCGCGTCGGCGGAACCCGTGCCGTCGCGGTTCCGGGCCGTCATCGTTAGGCGCCTGGCGTCATGACGGCGACGATGGTCGCTCGAGCTCGAACGCCTCGCCCGGTTCGATGATTCGCACCTGCTGCCCGCGCGCGTGCGCGGGGAGCTTCGCGCGCAGGCGAACGATCGCGTCGTGCGCGCCAGCGGTCACGTGCCGAAAGGTCCCCCAGTGGTAGGGGATCAGGATCTTCGCGTCGAGCCGCTCGAAGAGTGAGAGTGCATCATCACTCGTCAGGTGGCCCCGGCGGAAGTTGAACTTCCACCACGGCGCGTGGCCGATCGGCAACAACGCGACGTCGAGCTGGCGTCCCCGTCCCTTGATGTGCTGCTCGACGAGGTGCCCCGTCTCCGGAGTCAGCGCGGTATCACCGGCAAAGAACAGGCTCTCGGCGCGTGCGTCGACGAGGTACATGTTGGCGTCGCTTCGCCAGCGGTCCACCGCGTAGCGCGCGCCCATGTGCCGGGCCGCCGCCGCGGTGATCGTGATGTCGCCGAGCTGCACGTCGTCGCCCGGCGCGAGCGCGGTCGCGTTGGCATGACCGCGGGCACGCAGCCACTTCGCGATCGAGGCGGGCGCGAACAACGGGATCGTCCGCGGCAACGCCGCGAGCGACTCGAAGGAGAGATGGTCCGCGTGCGCGTGCGAGAGCAGAATCGCGTCGAGCGACGGCAGAGCTCCGAGAGCGATGCCCGGGGCGCTCACGCGCGGCAGGAAACGACCGAGCGCTGGATCGAAGTTGGGATCGGTGAGGATCCGCTTGCCCGCGAGCTCGAGAAGGAGCGTCGCATGTCCGATGTAAGTGATGCGCACCGCGCTTCTCTCCCGCGTTCAGTTGCCTGGCCGACGCACCTGCTGGCGAGCGATGTTCATCGGTCCGACCTCAGGCAGCGTTAGTCATCGTCGCGCCCGGGCTGGCGCCGCGGTCGCTGCTGACGTCGCGAGCGTGCTCGCCGACTTCGCCCGCTCCTTCGACAGCATCCACTGCTGCGGGATCGTCACCATGTTCTGCACCGTGTAGTACAGGTTCAGCCCCGAGGGAAAGCGGAAGAAGATGACCGTCATCACGAGGGGCATGATGTACGCCATCATCTTCGTCTGTGGATTGGGGGGCGCACTGCGCAGCCCGATCCACGACAGGACGAACATCGACAGTCCCATCGCTACCGGCAGGATGTAGTACGGATCCTTGAGCGAGATGTCCGGGAGCCAGAGGAATGGCACCCCCCGGAACTCGATCGTGTTCTGGAAGACGTAGAAGAGCGCGAACAGGATCGGCATCGGGATGAGCATCGGCATGCAGCCGGCGAGTGAGCTGAAAGGGCTCATGTCGTGCTCCTTGTACAGCTTCATCATCTCCGTATTGAGGCGCTGCGGATCGCCCTTGTAGCGCTTCTGCAGCTCCTGCAGCTCCGGCTGGACCCGCTGCATCTTCAGGCTCGTCCGCATCGCGCTCTGGTTGAGCGGCCAGGTCAGCAGCCGGATCATCACGCCGAAGAAGACGAGTACCCAGCCATAGCTCCACCTGAACGTCTCGTGCAGCCAGAGGAGCGCGCGCATCACGATCGTCGCGAACGGCTGCACGACCTTCTGCAGGTAGCCACCGTACGGATTCGCCGTATCGAGGTCCCTGCCTAACGCACGGAGCCGCTTCCACTCCTGTGGGCCGGCGTAGACGTCGAAGGCGAACGCGCCGTCATGGAGCGGGACCTGGACGACGCCGGTCATGTGGGTCACGACTTTCGAAGTCCGCGGGCCGCCGCTGATGGTCATCGCGCCGAGCGAGTGCGCGGTGTCGGGAGCAGCGACGGCGACCATGAAGTACTTGCTCTTTGTCACCGCCCAGGTGAGTGGACCCGGAATATCCTGGTGTTCGCCCGCGTCGACCTTGGTGAATGGGACGCCGGTCGCGTCGCTGGTCTTCCGCTTGTAGGCGATCGCGAAGTGGTGGATGTCGTCGAGGGTATCGACCTCCGCGGAGTTGAGTCCCTCGGGCAGCGTCACGAGCAGCGCGCTTCCCGCCGGCGCCCCGGCAACTTTTCCACTCACATGGACGACATAGCTGTCTGGAACCACCGCATAGCGGATATCGACGTCGCCCGCCGGCGTCGGCGCGGTGTAGTTCACCCCACGCCCCCCGTTCGTCGTTGCCGCGGTGAACGCCGTGTTTGCCAACGGGATGGTTCCCGCGGGGGTGGCCACCTGATACGACAGGAGAGGCTCACCGCCACGCGCGAGCTCGATCGGCTTGTCCTTTTGCGCGCCGGGTTGGAGCGAGCGGTATTTCGCCGCAGTCACGCCGATCAATGCCGCGCCTCGCGAACTGAAGCGAACCTCGCCGAGGGAATCGCGGATGGTGGTCGTGTCAGGCTTCGCCGTGCCCACCGTCGCGTCCGCGGTACTCTCCGGCGGGCG
>JAICUE010000233.1 GCA_025936015.1 Gemmatimonadaceae bacterium | reverse complement strand
CTGGTGCTGCCGCTGCTGGTCGTCGCCGCCGCGCTCGTGAAGAAGGAGAGTGTCCGCGACTGGAGCATCTTTCGCGCGCTCGCGCTGGCAATGATCGCGTTGGTCGCGGTGATGGTCGCGTCGGCGTTTCAGCGGCTCAGTCTCTACGTCGCCGTGTTCGGCCTGACTGAGGATCGCGTGTACGCGACAGCGATTGTCGTCTGGCTGGCGGTCGTCTTCGCGCTGCTCATCGGGACGGTGCTGCGGCGTCGCGACGCGGGTTTTGCGTTCGCCGCGCTGGTCAGCGGATGGGTGGTGCTCGCCGCACTCGACGTCGTGAATCCCCAGGCATTGATCGTCAACGTGAACGCGGACCGCGCGGTCGCGGGCTCGGCGTTCGATTGGCAGTACGCGAGCAGGCTCGATGCCGATGCGGCGCCGGCACTGGCGACGGCGATGGGCAGGCTCGATACGCCTGGGCGTTGCGCGGTTGCGGCGAAGCTCGCCGTCGTCGCGAGCGACCGGGCGAACGGACTGCCAGAGGATTGGCGTGGCTGGAACTCGGCGCGAGTCAGGGCATTCGCGGCGGCGAACGCGGCGCAGCCGCGACGCGTCCTGGACTCCTGCAAGGTGCCGCCGAAGTCGCCCTGACGGGGCGCTGGTTGCGCGGGTGAGCGGGGCGGGCGCATCTTGGCGGCACGCCCTCGATGACGACGCACTCGCCACGACTCCCGTCCTCGCCGCTGGTTGGACGCAGCGACGAGTTGTCGCTCCTCTCGGCCGCGCTCGAGCGCGCGCAGGCGGGGCGCGGCCGAACCGTGTTCGTTGCCGGCGAGGGCGGGGTCGGGAAGACGCGGCTGGTCACGAGCGTGGCAGAGCGTGCCGCGGCGAACGGGTTCACCGTCGCGGTCGGGCGCGGGTACCCCGTCGAGACGGGGGTGCCGTACGCGCTGTTCGCTGACGCGCTCGTGCCGGCGCTCCGCGCACTCGATGCGCCGGCGCTGGCCGGTGCAACGCGCGGAATCAGCGGGGAACTCGGGCGGCTGTTCCCGGTGCTGGTTCCGGAGTCGGCCGCCACGCGCGGTGATGTGGCGCGTGGAGATCCCGCCGATGCGAAGGCACGGCTGTTCTGGAGCTTGAGCCAGCTCCTTGGCCGCCTCGCCCTCCGCAAGCCGCTGCTGCTGATCCTCGAGAACCTGCAGTGGGCCGATGAGGCGTCGCTGGAGCTCCTCCACTTCGTCGCCCGCCAGCCGTCGCGCGAACGGCTGCTCATTCTCGCCAGCTACAACTCGGCGCAGCGTGAGGCGCACCGCACGCTTGCTGCGACGGAGCGTTCGCTCGTCGCGTTAGGCCTGGCGGACGTCGTGCACGTCGGCCCGTTCAACCTGAACGACACCGACGAGCTGTTGCAGCGGACCTTCGGCGCGTCGCCGGCGGTGACGCGCGAATTCGCGCGTCGCCTGCACAGCTGGACGCAGGGCAACGCGTTCTTCGTCGAGGAGACGCTGAAGGCGCTCGTGGCGGAGGGGTCGTTGCGCGAGGAGCGCGGCCGGTGGAGTGGATGGGAGCGCGACAGCTTCACGCTGCCGCCGTCCATCGGTGACGCTCTTGCCGCGCGGCTGGGACGGCTCTCGCCGGCGGCGCTCGAGCTGGCGGAGTTGATCGCGGTGTTCGGCACGGGCGTCACGCTCGAGACGCTCGAGGCGGTGAGCGCCAGCCAGCGCGCGGTGCTCGCCGCAGCGTTAGGCGAGCTGCGCGGCGAGCATGTGCTCGATGAGCGTGCCGACGGCGATGAGGTCCAGTACGACGTGACGCACCCGCTCCTCAGGGAGACGCTGCTCGCGCGGTTGGGCGCGGCGGGGGTGCGGGTGCTCCACGAGCGCATCGCCGTCGCGCTCGAGACGCTCTATGGTGACAACGCCGATCGCCACGCCGACGAATTGGCGGCGCACTTTGCCCGCGCGTCGTCACCGCGACTCGCGTCGCGAGCCGCGCGCTACCTCGGCGTCGCCGGACGCAACGCCCTGGCGAGCCACGCCGACCGGGAGGCAGTGAACTATCTCGCGGCCGCACTCGCCGAACGAAAGCGCGCGGGGACAGTCCAGGACGACAGCGACGCCCTCGCGCTGACGAGCGACCTCGCCCGCGCGCGCCAGCGGGTCGGCGATCACGAAGGGGCACTGGCACTGTGGGCCGAGCTTCGCGACGTGGCAGCTTCGCGCGCCGACGTGGCGCGACTGGCGGCGGTCGAGCGACGACTCGGCCTCCTCGCATACTGGGGTGGACGGTTCAGCGACGCGATTGCGCACTTCGATGCCGCGATCGATGCGGCGCGCGCCGCGGACGATCTCGACCTCGGGCTGCGGGCATCTCTGGCGAAGGGAGTCTGCCTCGTCGAGATGGGACGGCGGAGCGAGGCGGAAGTGGTCCTGATGAATGCGCTCGCCGCGGCCGAGCGGAGTGGATCGCCACAGATCCTGGCGCGAGTGCATCGCGCGCTGCTGCTGCTCTACTCGTGGACCGGTCCAGCGGCGCGGGCGCGTATCCACGGCGAGGAGGCGCTCCGCCACGCGCGCGCGGCGGGGAACCGCATCGTCGAAGCGACGGTCCATTGGGCGCTCGCGATGCTCGGTGGCCTGACCGGTCAGTCGCGCGAAGTCGCCGAGCATCTCGCCGAAGCGATCCGTCTCGCGGACGAGCTGAACTCGCCGATCCTGCGAGTGTGGGCCGGGGAGATCGAGATCGAATTCGCCGCTGGCACCGGAGACTGGGACGCGGCAATCGCGATCGCCGAGCGGACGATCACGCTGGCGCGGGCGATGGGCCAGCGGTCCCTTCTCCCGCGGGTGCTCGTCTGGAGCGCGCTGGTGCATCTTGGCCGCGGCGATACCGCGACAGCGACGGCGCTGGTGGTCGAGGCGGAGGAGATCGGAGCGCGGAGCGCGGGGGCCGCGCGACTGACGGACCTGCAGCTGCAGATTCCGGCGATGGTCGGGC
The DNA here is from genome assembly GCA_025936015.1 of Gemmatimonadaceae bacterium. GTDB lineage: Bacteria > Gemmatimonadota > Gemmatimonadetes > Gemmatimonadales > Gemmatimonadaceae > JABFXC01. Next base: position 2,187 of record JAICUE010000233.1, on the reverse strand, counting down.
GGGTGGCGCTGGCGCTGGCACGGCGCGACTTCCCGACGGCGCTGCACATCGGCGAGAAGGCGCTGGCGATGATCGAGCGGAGCGGCTACGTGGTCTGGGCGATCCACCGGCTGCTCCCGATGGTCGCCGAGGCGGCGCTCTGGGCCAGCGCGTTAGGCAGGGCTCGCGCGTTAGGCGCGCGGCTGCGCGCCGATTCGGAGCAGGTTGGGCACGAGCTCGGGCTGGCGTGGGCTGACGCCTGCGATGCGCTGGTCGACCTGCTCGAGGGGAATGCCGGCCGGGCGGTGGATCTGTTGCGGGCGGCGGCCGAGCGACTCGAGGCGGTGCCATTCGTCCCCGATGCCGCACGGGTCCGGCGGCAGCTTGCGCGGGCGCTGGCCGAGACGGGAGACCGCGACGGGGCGGCGCGCGAGCTGCGGCGAGCGCACGACATCTTCGCGAAGCTCGGCGCGCAACCGGAGCTCGACGCGACTCGCGAACAGCTGCGCGCGCTCGGCGCGCGGCCGCCGGCGCTGGTCGCCGCGCGCGGGGCCGAGGGACTCACCGGGCGGGAGATCGAGATCATCCAGCTGGTGGTGGCCCGCCGATCGAACAAGGAGATCGGCGTCGCGTTAGGCATCTCACCGCGGACGGTGAGCACGCACCTGTCGAACATCTTCGAGAAGATGGGCGTCGCCTCGCGCGGCGAGCTCGCCGACCTCGCCCGCGAACAGCTCATCGCCTGACGCCGCGCGAGTGCGCGGCCCGACCGCGGCTATTTCACGTGGTCGATGGCCCAGGTCCAGTAGACCGCTTCTTCCGGCGTCATCGCGCCGTATGGCGTGATGCGCGCGTCACGGAACGCCCAGCGTCCGACGTCGATGAGGTACTGCGTCCGCGAAACGAGCGTTCCACGGCAGAGCGGCGGATCGTCAGGCGAGTGGTCGGGCGTGCGCGCGCGGTCGAGCAACGCGTGATAGACCTCCTCGGGAACAGGACCCCGCGCGCCCGGATAGACGAAGCCGAAAAGGGTGAGATAGGTGAAGAGCAGGCGCCAGTTGTCGCCGAAGCGCGCGATGAGCCGATCCCAGTCGAGCGACTTGCCGCAGCGGAGAAGGAGGTGCATGACGTCGCCGCCGTCGAAGCGCTCACGCTCCATGAGGAAAGCCTTCTGCCAGATGAGCTCTTCCGCGGGCGCCAGTCGCACCGGCATTCCCAGCACCTGTGACTCGACCGAGTGATCGAACCATCCGTCGTCGATACGGGCGACGCCATTGCCCGACGAAAAGACGAGGTCGACGAAATCGTCGCCCTGAAACGCCTTCGCCAGCCAGTGCGTGAATGTGCGCTCGGTCCGATAGCCCGCCTGCTTCAGTGCCCCGAGCGCGCGCTGCAGATCCTCGTAGCGGACGAACAGGTCGAGGTCCTTCGTGTCGCGCGCGATCCCGGTGTAGTGTAGGAAGGCGTGCGACCCGCCGACGAGAAAGGGAATCTGCGCGTCGCTGAGGACGTGCAGAGTCCGACGGTAGAAGGTGTTCGTGTCGAAGGTCGAGTCGTCGAGCGTCGATTGCTTGGGCATGTCCGTGGGGAGAGTCGTGACCGCCCCGACAGTGCAAGACCGGGGCTATCGCGCGCGCGATGGCTCGCTTTGTTCAGTAGCACTTCCCGACTACGAGGAGGTGCGAATGGCGGAGGGGAACGACACGGTCAGGGTCGCGGCGGTGAGCGACGTGCATTACGGGAAGACGTCGCAGGGGGCGCTCGTGCCCCTTTTCACCGAGATCGCGCGACAGGCCGACGTGCTGGTGATCAGCGGAGACCTGACGGACTACGGACTCCCGGAGGAGGCGCGCGCGCTGGCGAAGGACCTCACGCAGTGCGTGAAGATCCCGGTAGCCGCGGTGCTCGGGAATCATGACTTCGAGTCCGGATCCGAAGGCGCGGTTCGCGACATCCTCACCGAGGCAGGGATACACATGCTCGACGGCGACGCGGTCGAGCTGGCCGGTGTGGGCTTCGCCGGCGTGAAGGGTTTCGCCGGCGGCTTCGGGCGCGGCGCACTCGGCGCGTGGGGGGAAGCGTCGATCAAGGAGTTCGTCCGCGAAGCGGTCGATGAAGCGCTGAAGCTCGAGAGCGCGCTCGCAAAACTGCGCACGCCGAGCAAGATCGCCGTGCTTCACTACGCTCCCATTCGCGAGACCGTGGAGG
>JAICUE010000113.1 GCA_025936015.1 Gemmatimonadaceae bacterium | reverse complement strand
CGCCGTCTGGGTGGACTTCGATGGCGACGGCCGCCTCGACCTCGTGACCGCCGGCGAATGGATGTCGCTCGAGTTCTATCGCAATGAAGGCGGCAAGCTCCGCAACGTGACGAAGCAGATGCACCTGCCGCCGTTACGCGGGTGGTGGTACAGCCTCGCGGTCGGCGACTTCGATCACGACGGGCGACCCGATCTCGTCGCCGGGAACCTCGGCCTCAATTATCCCTACTCGACGTCGAAGGACAGCAGCTTCGGAGTGTATGCCGGTGACTTCGGCGGGAGTCGCCGCACCGACATCGTCCTCGAGCAGGCGATCGATGGAACAGAGTATCCGATCGCTGGCATGGCGACGCTCGGGCAGTCGATCTACACGCTCGGTCTCAAGTACCCGACCTATGCGTCATTCGCGTCAGCATCGGTGAACGATCTCTTCACCGCTGCGCAGCGGCAGAACGCGGTTCACTACCAGGTCGACACCTTTGCCAGCGTCTGGCTGCATAACGATGGCGGCAAGGGCTTCAGCGTTTCGCCACTCCCGCGCCTCGCGCAGATCGCGCCGCTCAAGGCAATCGTCGTCACCGACGTCGACGGCGATGGCAACGCGGACCTCGTCGTCGGCGGCAACCTGTATGCGGCCGAGCCGAACACCACGCGCGCCGACGCCGGCAACGGGCTCTGGCTGCGCGGCGATGGCCGCGGGCACTTCACCCCGGTGACGCCGGGTGAGAGCGGGTTGCTCGCTCCCCTCGACGTCACCGGGTTCGCACTGGTGAAAACGACCACCGGCGTTGGCATGTTCATCGCCAACGCCGGTGATTCCCTTCAGGCCTTCACCATCAGGAAGCGTTAGGCCTTACGCTCACCAGCCCGGGTTCTGGGTCAGGTTGCTGGTCGAACCGACCTTGCTGAGCTGGATCTGCAGATCCGGGATCGGATACAGATTGTGCTTGGCGGTGACCGTTTCGGCTGACTGCAGGTACTGGCGCCGATCGCGCTCCGCCCCACCGCCGACACCGTCGAGATACGCGTTGAGCGTCTCCGGCTCGATCCCCCAGCGGCGGAGGTCGAACAGCCGCTGGCCTTCCATCGCCAGCTCGATCCGGCGCTCGGCGCGCACCGCTTCCCGTGCCGTCGCCTGATCGGTCCATGGAGTCGTGTACTGACCGACACGATAGGTCGCCCAGGTGATCGACGGATCGTTGATCGGCACCGCCATGCTCGCGCGATCCGGCGTGCAATCCGGATACGTCTTCCCGACCGGGAAGCAGCCCGGGCCCTGCGCCTTCACGCCCGCGCGCGCTCTGATCTGGTTGACGATCAACCGTGCGTTGTCGATCGTGCCCGCCTCGACCTCGGCCTCGGCAAGCATCAGCAGCAGGTCGGCGTAGCGGAAGATGTGGATGTTCACCGAGTTGAGCTGAGTGTTCGTCCAGCCGACCGCGCTCTGCGCGCCGCTCGTCTGCTCGTGAACGTTCTTCTTCGCGCTGTAGTAACCGCCGTTTTCCGGCGCGCGGATCCAGGTGATCGTCTCGATCCCCCAATCCTTGAACGGCACGCTGTCGCGGCCGACCGTCCAATCGAGGCGCGGGTCGACCGGCGTCGCCACCACCGCCGCATTGGCCGCGCTGAAGTTGCCATCGAAGGTGTTCCATCCACTCGGATCGCTGAGCGCCAGCGGGAGACCGTTGGCATCGACCCGGAAGTAGTTCACCAGGTTCTGTGACGGCTGGTGGAAGCCGCAGCAGCCGAACGGGCTGCCGGTGCTCGGGAAGTTCAGGCGCTCACCGAAGTTCGCGTTCTGGCCATCCGGCTCGCCGTCGTTCGCCGATGCCTGATAGGCGAAGATGGTCTCCGGCCCGTTCTCGTACTCCTTGTAGCCGGTCCAGACGCGGTCGAAGCTCGGCTCCAGCGCGTACTTGTTGCTGTTCTTCACCGCGGTGAGCGTCGCCAGCGCCTGCGGATACATGTGCGCGTACATCTCGACGCGTCCCTTGTACGCCATCGCCGTCCACTTGTCGGCACGGCCGATCTGGCCATTGCGCGGCGAATCCGGCAGCAGCGCGATCGCCGAGTCGAGATCCTTGAGCAGATCGGCGGCAACCTCGTCGCTCGATTCGTTCGGCTTCCGGAAATCGGTGTCGTCCTCGCGGTAGTAGGGAATGTTCCCCCACATCCGCCACGCCTCGAAGTGGTAGTGCGCCCGGAGGAAGAGCGCTTCACCTTCGATCCCGTTCGCGGTCACGGCGTCGATCGCATTCGGGTCGCCCGCCTCGACCTTGTGCAGCAGCCGGAGCGTGGAGTTCGCGCGCACGACGCCTTCGTAGACCGCGCTCCACTTGTCGTTCAGGTACGCCTCCGCGTCGGCCGTCGTCCAGTGATAACCCTCGATGCTGACGATCGGCGGCTGGTCGTTGGCCTGCGATCCTTCGTATGCATCGTCGCTGGCGACGCTTCCCCAGACCCAGTTGCTGACCGCGCAGCCCCACGCACCACCCGTGGTTCCGTTGCAGTCGAGCTCCCGGTATGCGCCGATCAGCGTTCCTTCGACGCCGGTCTTGGTGGCCAGGGTTCCTTCGTCGAGCGACCCTTCCGGAGTCGCCGCGTTGCTCAGGAAGTCCTTGCAACCGTACATCGTGACGCCCGCCAGCAGCGCCAGCGCGGTGCTAGCCAGCGCTCGATATCTCAATGTCATTCTCATCGTCTCAGCAATCCTCAGAGAAAAGGCGGTGGCCTAGAAAGATGTGGTCAGGCCGACGCTGAACACGCGATTGGTCGGGTACGTCCCCTGGTCGACACCGCGGAACTGGTCGCGGATGTCGCCGGCCGAGCCGTAGACGTTCTGTGCCGGCAGTGACGGATCGAGACCGTCGTAGCCGGTGATCGTGAACAGGTTGTCCGCCTGCAGGTAGATACGCGTACCGGTCAGCGCTTCGCCGATCCAGCGCGTGCCCGACGGAATCGTGTAGCCGAGCTGCAGGGTGCGCATCCGGACGTACGACCCATCCTCGACGTAGAAGCTGCTGAACTGTCCGCTCGACAGATCGCTCACGTCGAGACGCGGGTACTTCGCGTTCTGGTGAGTCGGCGTCCACGAGTTCGCGAGCAGGTCGCTCCGCACGTTCGTGTCGAACATCCGGAAGACGTAGAACTCCTTCTGCGCGTCGAAGATGTCGTTGCCAAAGCTGCCGAAGATCGTGCCGCCGAGGTCGAACGAGTGCCACCGGACGTTGAGATCGAGACCGGCGGTGAAATCCGGGTGGGGGCTGCCGATGATCGTCTGATCCTGCACGTCGATCTTACCGTCGCCGTTGACGTCGCGGAACTTGATGCGCCCGGGAGCGGCGCCCGCCTGCGTCGCATGACTCGCGACATCCGCATCGTCGTGGAAGAAGCCGTCGGCGACGTAGCCGTAGAAGGCGCCGATCGGCGCACCAACCTGGTTGATGGTTGGATTTCCCGAACGGAGCGAGATCGGGCCGAGGAAGAAGCTCTGATCCCCGTCGATGTTGAGGATCTTGTTCTTGTAGTGGCTGCCGTTCAGCGTCGCGTCCCACCATGCGCCGTGGTGCCCGACCGAGATATCGAAGCCGTTGTTCTGCATGCTGCCGATGTTCACGATCGGCGGCGCCGAGTATCCCTCGGTTGCCGGCGTCTTCGGGTCGAACAGCAGGTTGTCCGTGACGCGATGGTAGACATCGAGCACGACGTTCACCTGGTTATCCCAGAGCGACAGGTCGGTGCCGATGTTCTGCGAGCGGTCTTCCTCCCACTTGATGTTCGGGTTGCCGACGGCGACCTGCCGGAATCCCGGGACGATCGTGGTGTTGCTTCCCGTGATGTCGTAGAAGGTGCTGCCGCGGTCACCACCGAACTGCGACACGATGCGGCCGGCCGTGATCGACTGGTTGCCGGTCACGCCCCATCCGTAGCGAATGAGCGCGTCGGAGAGGAAGTGATTGTTCTGGAGGAACGACTCGTTGCTGATGTGCCAGCCGAGACCGAACGCGGGGAAGGTGCCCCACCGGTTCGCCGGTCCGAGGCGCGACGATCCGTCGCGGCGAATCGTGCCGCTGACGATGTACCGGTCCGCGTAGTTGTAGTCACCCTTCGCGAAGAAGGAGAGCAGCGCGTACTCGCCGCCACTGCTCGAGACGTTCTTCGTGTTCGGGTCGCCGAGGGCGTCCTGAATGAAGCGCGACGTCAGGTCGGTGTTGAGCAGGTTTCCGATCGAGCCGGAGATGAAGCGGTTGTTGCCGCCGTTCGCTTCCTGGCCGGCGAGGAGGTTGAGCGTGTTCTGCGCATACGTCACGGCGTACGTCGCGGTGTTGCTCCACGTCCAGTCGGTCGAGTTGCTCTGGTTCTCGTTGATGCCATTGCTCAGCGTCGCCTCGGAGTTCTCCGGAGTCGAGAAGCTGTAGCCGCTGTACGAGCCCTGGCCGACGTTGAAGCCGAGGCGGCTCTGGAGGTGAAGCGTCGGAAGGACCGCGAGTCCGCCGAACACGTTGCCGAAGACGCGGTTGTTCTTGCTCACATTGTTCCGCCCTTCGTACGCGATCTTGAGCGGGTTCGTGTTGTTGCCGAGATGGTTCGCCTTGCCTGACGCGAAGTTGCCGCCGACGTCGTACACCGGCACCACCGGCTGCATGAAGATGTTCTTGCCGATGATGGTGTTCTCGCCGAAGCCGTCGTCACCGACGCCGCCGTAGGAACGCTCGATACCGACGGCGAGGTTCTCACCGAAGTTCAGCTTGCCGCGGCGGAACTCGGTGTTCGCCCGGACGGTGCCGCGCTTGTAGTTGTTGTAGCGCGCCGTGCCGTCCTGGTTGAAGAAGTTGAACGCGACTCCGTAGGTGTTGTTCGGGCTGCCGCCGGAGACGTTCAGGTTCGCGTCGGTGACCTTCCCCGTTCCGAACACCGCCTTCCACCAATCGGTGCCCGCACTGCCGGGCATGATCAGGTTGTTCGGGTACGAGTAGCTGCTGAGGTCGACGGTGTTGCAGGGAGTGCCGCCGCAGTTGTTCGGGAAGATGTACTTCGGCACCTGCGGGTTGTTCGGGTCGCCGTAGATGTTGGTCGGCACCGAGTCGCCCGCGTTCTCATAGCTCGCCTTGAGGACCTTGAAGTAGTCCAGCGAGTTCTGGATCAGGAAGTCGTCGTAGCCGCGCGTCGGGCTCGTGATCCCGGTGCGCACGCTCAGCGTGCTGTGCGGGGGTCCGACGAGTCCCTTGTGCGTCGTCTCGATCAGGATGACGCCGTTGCTCGCGCGCGAGCCGTAGATCGACGCCGACGATGCGTCCTTCAGGACCTGGATCGACGTGATGTCCTCGGGGTTCAGCCAGTTGACGTACGAATCCTCGACTGGCGTTCCGTCGATCACGTAAAGCGGGTCGTTGTTCTGGAAGGAGCTGATGCCGCGGATGCGGACCGTGCTGCGCGAGGCCGGCGATCCGCTCGCCTCCACCGTCACGCCCGGCGTCGCCGCGGCCAGCTTCTGGAGCACGCTTGCCCCGGTCTGCCGGTCGACCGTCGAAAGGTCGACGCCGGCGACGGCGCCGGTGATGTCGGCGCGTCGCTGTCCGGTGTAGCCGGTGGTGACGACTTCCTCGAGGTAGGCGACGCGCTCCATCGTCACGTCGATCGTCGTCCGGCCCGAGATCGACGTCTGCACCGGGGTGCGGCCGACGATCGCGAAGGTGAGCAACCCGTCTGATGGCGCGTTGTTGAGGACGTACTTGCCGTTAGGCGCGGTGACCGCGCGCAGCTCGGTGCCCTGGACGGTGACCGTCACGCCCGACAGCGGCGCGCCCTCGGGCGACTTCACCGTGCCTGAGACGATGACGCGCTGCTGCGCCATTGCCGTTCGCGCCGGGGCGAGCACGAGCAGCAATCCGGCTGCCACTGCGCACGCGCGTGGCAACAGGCGATTCCCGAGCCCTCTCACATCGGACAGCATCTTTCTCATGACTGACCTCTCAGTAGCGGACATGCGTTGTTCTCCTCCTCCCGGTCGTCGCATGGACTTGGAACCCTGCATCTCGATCACCTGCCGTTACGTGGTGAGCCTGACCCTGCGCTCCGTGGAGGCGGCGCGATACCACTCTGCGTGACTGCCTCGAACACGTCCTGATCGTTGCTGCTGCCGCGAAAAAAGGAGCCGTCCTCATCGGCGAGCGACGGGACGGCAGGACCACGGGTTACTGGGGCGGACGATAATTCAGCCAATTCAGATTAAGCGCGAGCTGCACGCGCGGCGTGACAGGAGTCCGCCCGAGTGCGTTCGTCGGCAGCCCGCGCGGAGATGCGCTCGCTGCGTGCAACGTGGAGCTACCAAGCAATCGCGTACGACCTCCTGTCGAGGGAAGCCAGCCGTCTGCCCGCCCTGTACCCGCATGAATGTTCGCGCGCGACAAACCAACGCTCGTCGCGGCGTCTCTGTAGTACGGCGGGGTTTTCTGTTTGTCAAGAAGAACTCCGGGCGGGGGGAAGTTGGAGGATGCCCGGGGGCGTGGCCGGCGGCTAGGCGCCGCCGCAGTACGCGGTGAGCTGCTTGCCCGCGTACGGCTCGATCTGCGTCAGGTAGTCGAGCGACTGCCTCGCGGCATCGGGCATGACCTCCTGCCCCGCCTCGATTCCGCTCCGGGCGATCGGGATCATCTCCGCACCGAGCCTCGCCAGCGAGCAGCTGTTCGCCTTGATCTTGTCGAGCGGTGCCTCGGTCAGGGCGCGCTGCGCGACGCCGAGTGCCGCGGCGCCGACGAGGAATCGCGTCTGCGGCGAGGGGCGCACCGAATCGGCGAAGGCGAGGAAGCGCAGCGCGAGCGCGTAGTCCGCGGAAGTCTTCGTCCCATTCGCTGCGCGATAGAGCGCGTTCCCTCGCGCGAACGCGAACTGCGCGACGCGGGTGGAATCTTCCCCGCGGGCTACCGCCGCACGCAGCGCGACGAGCCCGCTGTCGGGTCGGCCGAGGTCGATCTGCGCCTGCGCGATCATCAGCTGTCCCTCACCGGCCAGCGAGGAGTCGGCAGCCATCGCGCTCTTCATGAACTCGAGCGACTCGGCCACCTTTCCCTGCGAGCGCAGCTCCTTCGCGTTGAGCGCGAGGAGCTCGGCGCTGTTCGGGAACGCCGCGAGTCCGCGCGGGAGCACGGTGTCCGCCTCCTCGCGCACGAACTGCGTGTACAGCGCGTACAGCCCGGGCTCCTGTGGAAAGCGGGTGACGCCGCGCGCCGCGATCGCCACCCCGCTCACCGGCCGGCCGTCGGCGCGATACGCGGTCGCCAGTTGGCGGAAGAACGCAGGATCGCTCAGCGCTGAGGTGTCGCGGGCGAGGAGGATTTCCGCGGCGTCGATCGCCGGCTTCCAGTGCCGGTTCTCGAACGCGCTCCGCCACTTGAAGCGGAGAAGCGCGAGATCGTCCGGATGCGCGGCGGCGAGCGGCGTCGCCATTGCCTCGGCCATCGCCCAGTTCCCGCCACGCGTCAGCGCGAACAGGGCCCGCTGCGCCAGCTCCATGTCGCTGGTGTCGGTGCGGGCGAGCCGGAGCCAGTACCGTCCGGCCTCGTCCCGCCGGTGGAGCGAGTCGAGCGCGGCGGCGGCCGCGCCTAACGCGTGGTAGCTGGTCGAATCGATCGCGAGCACCTTTTCCGCCTCGGCGAACACCGCCGCCGACGGCGCCGAGGTCGCGCCTAACGCCCAGACGAGGCAGGTCCGGAGGATCGTCGAATGCGGATAGGCGGCGACCCCGGCCTGTGCCTCGGCGAGCGCGGCCCGCGCCTTCCCCTCGCGCAGCGAGTTCTCGCAGCGGCGCATCGGCGGGAGCTGCCCGCGCGCGGCGACGATCGCGCGGGCCATCTGGTCGGCCGCTGCATCGAGGTCGGTGCCGGAAACGTCAGG
>JAICUE010000472.1 GCA_025936015.1 Gemmatimonadaceae bacterium | reverse complement strand
TCGCCGGGCGCCGTCGCGATCGTGATTCCGACCAATGTCGCGCGAAGCGGATCGACCTTGAGCGGGCTGTCGGCGTCGATGACCGTTTCGGTATCGACCGCGATCGTGCCGACGGCGCGCGCCTTCGCGATCACCTCGTGCATCGCGTCGAGCGTGTCGACGGTCTGGTAGCGCGTCGCCACCGACGGCAGCGATGGCGGGGGGGGAAATTCGAGTGCGGGGTCATCGGCGGGCAATGTCCCCGGCGTGCCGTCGACGGAGAGCGTGTCGCCTAACGGTCGCGTGGCGGCGGCCGGCGTGCTCCCGGCGTTCGTCGCTGCCTGCTTCGCGAGCGTCTGGAACTCGAGCTCGAGATAGAGGTTCTTGAGCCGCATCCAGTCAGGATCGCGCACGCGCAGCCGATCGAGATCGAGCGTGACCGGTACGTCCTTTCGGATCGTGACGAGCTCCTTCGACAGCACGGCGAGCTCGGCATGCGCCTGCAACGCCTCGCGTGGCCGCTTCTTCGTGATGTTCTCGACGTTCTCGAGGATCCGCTCGAGCGGACCGTACGTGTTCACCAGCTCGGAGGCGGTCTTGTCACCGATTCCCTTCACGCCGGGAACGTTGTCCGACGAATCGCCGACGAGCGCGAGATAGTCGATCACGAGGTTCGGGGCGACGCCCAAACGCTCGCTTCCGTTCTCGACGCCGACCCATTGCTCCTCGACGCTCGCCGGGCCGCCGCGGCCTGGATTCAACAGCCACACGCCCGGCTGCACGAGCTGCTGAAAATCCTTGTCCCCCGAGACGACGACCACGTTCACTCCCCGCTCGACCGACTGCAGGGCCAACGTGCCGATGACGTCGTCTGCTTCGTAGCCGTCGCACGACAGCACCGGAATGTGCATCGCGTCGAGCAGCGTCGAGATGCGCGACATGCCGCGATCGAAGTCTGCCTGCAGCTCTTCACCGAGCTTTTCACGCGTCGCCTTGTAGGCGGGATACTTCTCGTGGCGGAACGACAATCCGGCATCGTGCACCCAGCCGAGATGCTCGGGCTGGTGCGAAGCAAGCAGTCGCTGGAGAAAGTTGGCGACACCCCACACCGCGGAGGTGTTCTCGCCGCGCGCGGTGGTGAGTGGCCGGGAGAGCAGCGCGAAGAACGCGCGGTAGATCAGCGCGTACCCGTCGACGAGGAACAGCCGGGGCGACGGTGGCGGCAATGGAGCGGGCATACGCAATAAACAAACATGACGTCTCGCGTCTGCCTAGCGGCGCGGCTCCTGAAAGCGCAACCGCCTGCCGAGGTCGGCAGGCGGAGGCGGATCGTACGGCTCAGCGTAAAGCGTCGAGAGGGCCGACGGTGTTACACCCGCTGCACGTTCGCGGCATGAAGACCCTTGTCGCCGGTCTTGATCTCGAACTCGACGACCTGTCCCTCGGCGAGCGTCTTGAAGCCGTCCATCGTGATCGCGGAGAAATGGACGAAGACGTCCTCACCGCCATCCTGCTCAATGAAGCCGTAACCCTTGGCGTCATTGAACCACTTCACCTTTCCTTTCGCCATACGAGCTGCCTCCCGCGGGTGAATCGCAACACCGCTCACTCGACACGTGCAACGGCACGTGTGTCGCGCCTACCGGCGCGCGGGGCCTATATATGAGCACTTGTCAATTTTGTCAATATCGGGCCGCCATCATCGCGCCACGGTCATCATCATCACGACGCCGACGACGGCGATGATGCGAATGTTGTCGTCGCGTGGCCAGGGCAATCGCTCGGCGATTGCCGCCGTCACGGCGGCGAGCAGCGCGGTGGCGATGCCCAGGTGCGCGAGCAACAGCGCGCCAGCCAGGGTCGCGAGCAAACATGCGGCGCTGCCCTCGAGCGACTTCCCATCGCGCCGCCAGCGCAATCGCCCGAACCGCATGCCGATGAGCGCCGCCGCGGCATCGCCGGCCGCGGCGGCCCACGTCGCGACGATGGCGACGTCGCGCGTGAAGAGCAACACCGCCGCGAACATCGCGATGAGCAGCCATGTTGCGCCGGTCAGCCGTCGCGATTCGTGCGCGCGCAGCAACGGAAGAAACAGGGTGTCGAAGCGTGAGGCAGTCGCTGGCGAGAGTGCGCGCGCGGTCTCGACCGCGATCGCGACCGCCGCCAGCGCGCCGAGGATCAGCAGCGCGACGCGACGATCGATGCCGAGTGCGAGTCCGACCGGTACTGTCGCACTCGAAAGATGAATCGCCTTCCGCGCGAGCTCGCGCCGGAACGATGGCGCGCTCGGTGGCGCGCTGTCGTTCACTTCTCGCGAACGCGCCGCGCCAGGGTTTGAAATTCCATCTCGCTCGTCATCGTCATGCGATAGCGGCCGAATCCCGACTGGTCGACGAAGACGAGCTGTGTCCGGTATTGCGTGTACTCCCAGATCTGGACGCGGCCACGCTGCACGATGTCGTTCTGCCCCTGGTCGTAGATCTGGTCCGGATCACCGAG
>JAICUE010000022.1 GCA_025936015.1 Gemmatimonadaceae bacterium | reverse complement strand
TTCAGCTCCGCTCGATCGACCGGCGTGTGCATGATGTCGAGAGCGACGCCCTCGACGACTACGCCGCCTCGCTCGCCCGATCGTTAGGCGTGCGGCGCGTGGTGCGCGTCGTCGAAGGCGACGAGGTGGCGACCCCGATGACCTGGGGAATCGTGCGCCCGGTCGTGCTCGTCCCGGCGGGCTTCGGCGAATGGCCGGAGGCGCGCCGGCGCGACGTACTGCTCCACGAGCTGGCGCACGTTGCGCGGTATGATTGCCTCACCCAGTATCTCGCCAGCGTGGTCTGCGCCCTGCACTGGTACAATCCGCTCGCGTGGATCGCCGCTCGCAACCTCCGCGTCGAGCGCGAGCGTGCCTGCGACGATCGCGTCCTGCTGTCCGGCGCGCGCGCATCGGAGTATGCCGAGCACCTGCTGACGATCGCGCGTACGCTGCGCACCCCCGGAGCGGCCGGCGCCGCCGCCCTCGCGATGGCGCGGCCGTCGCACCTCGAAGGCCGGCTGCTCGCCGTGCTCGACGGGCGTCGCCAGCGTGCGGCGCTGACAGGACGCCGCGCCGCCGGCATCGGGAGCGCCGCGTTCCTCGTTGCGGCGATCGTCGCCACGCTTTCGCCGTGGAGCGCGCGCACTGCTGCGGCAACGGAGCGTCGTTCGCCGATCGCAGTGTCGGGCGATACCGACTCCGCGTTCGCGGTGCAGCGCAGTGCAATGCACGATTCACTTCGTTCGCTCCTGCGCGGCATGCCCAAGGACTCGCTCTTCGCGCTGCTTCGCGAAACCGGAAACGACTCTCTCATCGCTTCGTTGGGGCACCTGTCCAACGACTCCCTCATCGAATCGCTGGCGCGGACAGCGAGCAGCCGGATCGTCAGCCCGGCACTGTTCGAGTCGATGCAGGCGATGCTCGACACGCTCAACGGAGTCGTCGGTCCCAGCGTCGTACTCTCCGACGGCCAGCGACTCTCGCAATCGGCGGCAGGCGGTGCGGTCATCAGCAGCGAAGGCGCGAAGTCCAGCGACCCCACCAGGTTCTCGCTCCCCGGCTGCTCGTTCGCAAATCATCGCTCGTCGTCAGCGACGGTGATCGACAATGACTCGCGCCTCAAGGCGAGCGTCAAGAACGGCGACTGCGAGATCACGCTCGAGCGCGAGGGCTCCGTCCAGTTCAATCGCAATTTCACCGACATTACGGCTGTCGATGCCGATGGCTGGGTCACGATCTACGACAAGGGCGGCTCGACGACGCACAAGCTGCGGATCGAGCCGGGCGATGGCGGCGGGCTTTCCCGCACCTGGTACGTGAACGGAACGAAGCAGCCGTACGACAGCGCGGCAGCGAGCTGGCTGGCGAATGCGCTTCAGGAGCTCGATCGCTACACCAACTTCTCGAATGGCGCGCGCATGGCCGTCGTCTACCGCGAGCGCGGCGTGAACGGTGTCCTCGACGAGGCGGCCAGCACGAGCAGCGACTACACCAAGCGAAGTGACGTCGAGCGCCTGCTCAAGATGGCGAAGCTCGACCAGCAGCAGACGGAGCGCGTCCTCGGCTTCGTCGGAAGCGACATGAGCGGCGACTATGACAAGTCGCAGCTCCTCCAGGCGCTCCTCAAGCAGGGGCTGATCGGCCCAGCGCTCCAGTCGAAGTTCATCGCCGCCGCGGCGACGATCAGCGGCGACTACGAGCGTCGCCAGGTTCTCACCGCGCTCGTGCAGAATGGTGGGTTGAGCGCGTCGTCGCAGGACCTGGTTTATGGCGCCGCGCTGCACATCAGCAGCGACTACGACATGCGCGAGCTGCTGGTCGAAGTCGTGAAGAAGTACGGCCTGTCGAAGGAGACGGCTCCGGCGTTCCTGACCGCCGCGGAGCGGATCAGCTCCGACTACGACATGCGCACGCTCCTTACCACCGTTCTCGACACCCAGCCGAACCTCGACCCGTCGATCATCAACAGCTTCATCGATCTCGGCGCGAAACGGATCAGCTCCGACTACGACAAGGCCGAGTTCTTCATCGCGGTCGCGAAGAAGGCGCCGCAGACCGACGCTCAGCGCGAGCGCATCGCCAAGGCCGCGGAGTCCATCAGCTCTGAGTCGGATTACGGCCGCGTGCTTGCGTCGCTGCGTCGGATGAAGAAGAGCAGCGGCAGCATGTAGCCGGATGTGACGCTGACCGGCGCAGCGCTCGGCGCGTCACTCAACGCCGCGCTGCGCCGCGAGCGGCGCGCGGGCCCTGGCGCCGTCGTGGCGAGCCACGCGGCGCCGTTAGGCGGCCAGCAGGGGAACTCGCGCCGGGCGTCGCGTGTTGACCACCCAGTTCCCGGGCACGGCTTCCGCGACGGATCCTCGGGTTCGCCCAGGAGCCAGACAAGGCCGGGAGGGGTTGGAGAAAAGGCTTTTTTAGGCGGTTGCAGTCCTCCGGCCCTCCGGAACTCCTGTGCAATGCTGTTGCTGTTGCAGAAGCAAACGCATTGCTTGAGTTCTGGCACCGTCCCACGCCGGCCGTGATGATTCCAACCCGCACGCCACTCTCATGAAAGTCGAGATCTACTCGGACATCTCCTGTCCCTGGTGCTATATCGGCGAGAAGCGCTTTTCCGCCGCGCTCGCCTCGTTCGCCGACGTCGACGTCGACGTCAGCTTCCAGCCGTACCAGCTCGACCCCGGCGCACCGACGACGCCACGCCCGCTCACCGCGGCGCTCCGCGACAAGTTCGGCGCGCACGTCCAGCAGATGCTCGACCGCGTCACCGGCGTTGCGCGTGGTGAAGGGATCGAGATGCGCTGGGACCAGGCAGTTGCCGTGAACACCCTCACCGCTCACCGGCTGCTGCGGCTCGCGTTGCTCGAGGGTGGGGCCGACGTCCAGCGGGCACTCGCGGAGAAGCTCTTCGACGCGCACTTCACCAGCGGCGGCGACGTGGGCGACCACGCGCTCCTCGCCCAGCTCGCGACATCGGTCGGCATGGATGGCGCACGCGTGCGCCAATACCTCGAGTCGGCCGAAGGGCTCGCCGAAACGCGCGCGGAAATCGAGCGCGCGCGGGCGCTCGGCATCAGCGCTGTCCCGACCTTCGTCTTCGACGACCAGTACGTTGTCGAAGGTGGGCAGCCGTCGGCGGTCTTTGCCGACGTCCTGAAGCAGGTTGCCGCTCTCGAGCAGGCGAACGACGAGCCGGCCGCGCGGACATGAGCGAGGACGGGTCGAAGGTCGTCGTCATAACGGGTGCGAGCGGCGGCATCGGGGCTGCGCTCGCGCGCCTGCTCGGCGGCGATGGGCACCGGGTGGTGCTCGCCGCCCGGCGCGATGCCGCGCTTGGTCAGGTTGCTCGGGAGATAGGCGACAACGCGCTGCCAGTGACGACCGACGTCACTAATCGAGCTTCGGTGGAGAAGCTCCGTGACCGTGCGCTCGCGACGTTCGGGCATGTGGACGTCTGGGTCAACAACGCGGGGCGCGGGATCAGCAGGCCGGCGCTGCAGCTCACCGACGCCGAGTTCGACGACATGATGACGGTCAACGTGAAGTCGGTGCTCTACGGGATGCAGGCGATCGTCCCGCACTTCATCGAGCGCGGAAGCGGACATGTCATCAACGTCTCGTCATTCCTCGGGCGCGTTCCGCTCGCCAGCATCCGCTCCGCCTACAACGCGGCCAAGGCGGCGGTGAACGCACTCACCGCCAACGTGCGCGCCGACCTCGCCACGACGCACCCCGGCATTCACGTCTCGCTGGTGATGCCGGGGCTGGTCGCCACCGACTTCGCCCGCAACGCGTTAGGCGGTGCGTCCGCCGCGCCTCCGCCGACCCCTCCGCGCTCGGCACCCGGCGCCGCCGCGCCCCAGACCGCCGACGAGGTGGCAGCGGTCATCGCCGGAGTCATCGCCAACCCGGTCGCCGAAGTCTTCACCAACCCGGGCAGCGCCGCGATAGCGAAAGCCTACTTCGACGACGTCGCCGGCTTCGAGCGCTACATGGCGAGCGTCGGCGCGCAAAGTTAGCAGCGGCGATCGTTTCTCGTAGCGAACCCGTGGCGCGTCGCGCCGATCGGTTGCATCTTCGCCCGGATGCCGACACCGATCGCCCATGGTCGCTGAACTCGTTGGTCCCGTCCCGCTCGACACCCCCGCCGGACGGGTAACGCCCGGTGGGTCCAGGCGCGAGCTGCCGAGCGACATCCTGCGCGATGCATCGCGGCGGCTCGGCACGTTCTCGCTCGTCGTCGCGGTGCTCTGGTTCCTCGGGACGGCGCTCGGCCACGTCGATCGCCAGTTCCTCTCACCCGTGCCGGGTCAGCGCTGGTGGACGCTCGAAGCCACCGACGCCGTCGCCGGCACGAGCATCGCCCTGTCGCTCGCCCTCTTCGCGTACTCGCGTCGCAATCGGCGCGGCCCGCAGTTCACGCTCGACCTCGGGCTCGGCTACATGGTGCTGATGTCGTTCGCGCTCGGGCTGATGTTCCATTGGAGCAAGGCCCCGCCGAACTTCCTCATCCTCCCCGAGATCTCGTGGGTCGGCGTGATGTTGCTGATGTTCGCCGCACTGCTTCCGGTGTCGACGCCGAAGATGCTCGTCGCCGGGACCATCGCCGTCGCGATGAATCCGATCGCGATGCTCGTCGCCCACGCACGCGGCGCGTGGACCGGCTCCCTCTGGAAAGTCGTCCTGATGCACTATCCCGACTTCCTGCTCGTCGGGGTCGCGGTGGTCATCACACGCGTGCTCACGCATCTCGGCCGTCAGGTCGGACGCGCGCGCGAGATGGGGAGCTACCAGCTCACCGAGCTGCTCGGCCGCGGCGGAATGGGTGAGGTGTACAAGGCGACGCATCGCATGCTCGCGCGTCCCGCGGCGATCAAGCTCATCCGACCCGAGGCGATCGCCGTCGAGGGCGACGAAGCCGCGATCGCGGTCAAGCGATTCTACCGCGAGGCCGAGTCGGCGGCCAACCTCCGGTCGCCGCACACTGTCGAGGTCTACGACTTCGGTGTCACCGCTGACGGCACGCTCTATTTCGTGATGGAGCTGCTCGACGGGATGGACCTCGAGACACTCGTCGTCAGGCATGGACCGCTTCCCGCCGGCCGCGTGGTGCGCATCCTCTGCCAGGTATGCGAGTCACTCGAGGAAGCGCATCGCTCGGGGCTCGTGCACCGCGACATCAAGCCGGCGAACATTCACCTCGGCCGGCTCGGGCTCCGCCGCGATTTCGTCAAGGTGCTCGACTTCGGGCTGGTGAAGCCGTTCACGGTGAAGAACGAGGAACAATCGCTGGCCACCGTCGCCGGGCAGACCCCCGGCACTCCCGCCTACATGGCGCCGGAGATGGCGCTCGGCGAAGCGGTCGATGGTCGCGCCGACATCTACGCGTTAGGCTGCGTCGCCTACTTCCTGCTCACCGGGCAGCTGGTGTTCGACGCGACGACGGCGATCCAGATGATCGCGCGCCACCTGCGGACGGTACCGGTGGCGCCATCGCAGCGGACGACGAACCAGGTCCCGCCGGCGCTCGACGCGCTGGTGCTGCGCTGCCTCGCCAAGGAAGCCGCTGAACGGCCGCAGAGCGCCGCCGAGCTGGCGGCATCGCTCGCGGCTATCGACGTGCAGCCGTGGCTGGCCGAGGACAGCACCCGCTGGTGGAGCGTGCTCGAGCCCCCGGCCGGATCGCTGCCGGGCGTCGCGAACGCGACACCCGTCCGCGCCGGCTGACCCTTCGCCCCCGGCGGGCGCGACAAATGGCACAAAAAGTGTCTATTGACACAGTTGTGCCACAACGATAGTGTTGAGTCATGATCACCCAGACGCTCCGCGCCCGGCAGGCAACGCTCGCCCGCACCGCGGTGCTCGAGGCGCTGCTCCGCCACCTCGAGTCCGGCGACGCGGACGCGGTGTCGATGGACGACCTCGCGCGGGAGGCCGGCGTCTCCCGGCGCACGCTGTATCGCTACTTCCCGACGCGGGACGAGTTGCTGGCTGCTGCCGGGGAATGGATTCGCGACGAAGTGCTTCAGTTGCCGGTGGACGTCGGCGACGAAGGAATCGTCGCGAGCTTCCGTCGCGCGGCCGCTCGCCTCGAGCAGCATCCACGCGTGGCGCGGGCGCTCCTTCGCACAGAAACCGGTCGCATGCTGCGCAGCGGATATCGCACTGCGCGCGTCACCGCGATCCGCGAGGCGCTGAAGCGCGAAGTGCCCGGACTGACGCGGCGCGAGCTCGAACGCGCCGCCGGCGTCCTGACCTATCTCTGCAGCTCCGGCGCCTGGATCACGATCCAGGATGAATCGGCGCTCGACGCATCCGATGCGCAGGCAGCGGTCGCGTGGGCAATCGAAACGCTGCTCGCGCGACTGCGCGAGTCAGCCCGTGCAAGATCCAGAGGAGGAAAGCAATGACGAATGCGACGAATGGAACTGAAGCTCCAATCACGCAGCACTCCGTTGCCGGCGCGCAGGTCATCCGGTTCCTCGGAAACAACGAGATCACTGTTCTCGTCTCGGGCGCCGAGTCCGGCAACTCGTTTTCGGTGATGCAGCTGGTGATACAGCCGCGCGGCGGCGCGACGGCGCTGCACACGGATCGCTGGTGCGAGGTCTTTCACGTCCTCGACGGCGAGGTGGAGTGGACGCTCGAGCGCGCCGGTCGCATCGACACCTGGACCGCCCGACGTGGGGAAACGGTCATCGTTCCACCCGGCGCCAGGCACCGTTTCGCCGGTGCGGGAACCGCTCCCTGCCGGATGCTCACGATCGGACCGGCAGAATACGAGTCGTTCTTCCGCGCACTCGCCGCTGCGTGGACGGGGCCGTACGACCGCGACAAGACGCCGCAGGCCGTCGGCCCCGTGTTCGCACGCTTCGGGATGCAGCTCTGCGCCGCGTGACTCGCGCGCAGCCAGTTACACGTCGATGTTGCTCGCGAACTTCGCGTTTTCCTCGATGAACACGCGCCGCGGCTCGACTTCGTCGCCCATCAGCTTCTGGAAGATCTCGTCGGCGTGCACCGCGTCGTCCATGCCGACCTTGAGCAGCGTGCGGTGCTCGGGGTCCATCGTCGTCCGCCAGAGCTGGTCGGGGTTCATCTCGCCGAGCCCCTTGTAGCGCTGGATGTTGATTCCCTTGCCGTCGCCGTTGCCATTGCCGCCGCCTAACCGTTTCGCGTACTCGTCGCGCTCGCTAAGGTCGTAGGCGTAGTACTCCTCCTTCCCCTTCGCCACGCGGAAGAGCGGAGGCTGCGCGATGTAGACGAAGCCGGCATCGATCAGCTCGGGCATCTGCCGGAAGAAGAAGGTCAGCAGCAGGGTGCGGATGTGCGCGCCGTCGACGTCGGCGTCCGTCATGATGATGATCTTGTGGTAGCGCGCCGAGTCGAGCTTGAACTCGTCCTTGATCCCCGAGCCGATCGCGGTGATGATCGTCCGGATCTCCTCGTTCGAGAGCACCTTGTCGATGCGGGCCTTCTCGACGTTGATGATCTTGCCGCGCAGCGGCAAGATCGCCTGGAACGAGCGATCGCGTCCCTGCTTCGCCGAGCCGCCGGCCGAGTCGCCCTCGACGAGATAGATCTCGCAGAGCGTCGGGTCGGAGAGCGAGCAATCGGCGAGCTTGCCCGGCAGGTTGCCGATGTCGAGCGCCGACTTCTTGCGGGTGAGGTCGCGCGCCTTGCGCGCTGCCTCACGCGCCCGCGCTGCGCTCATCGCCTTGTCGATGATCGCGTTCGCGACGCGCGGATGTTCGTCGAGGAACGATGCGAGCAGCTCGTTGACCACCGACTTGACCGCGCTCTCCGCTTCGGAGTTGCCGAGCTTCGTCTTGGTCTGCCCCTCGAACTGCGGCTCGCGCACCTTCACCGACAGCACCGCCGTCAGCCCTTCGCGCACGTCGTCGCCGGTGAGCGTCGTCTCCTTGTCCTTCTTGGCGAGGCTCGACTTCTGGATATAGAGATTGATGACTCGCGTCAGCGCGCTCTTGAATCCGGTGAGGTGCGTTCCGCCTTCGTGCGTGTTGATGTTGTTGACGAAGGAGAAGACGTTCTCGGTGTAGCCATCGTTGTACTGCATCGCCAGCTCGATCCCGATGTCGTCGCGCTCGGTCTCGAGGTAGATGACGTCGTTGTGCAGGACCTTCCGCGTGCCGTTGAGGTGCTGCACCATCTCGCGCAGCCCGCCCTTGGCGTGGAAGGTCTCTTCCTTTTCCTCACCCGGACGCTCGTCCTTGAGCGTGATGGTCACGCCCTTGTTCAGGAACGAGAGCTCGCGCAGGCGCGACTGCAGCGTCGTGTAGTTGTAGACGAGCACCGTGAAGATCGCAGCGTCAGGCTTGAACCAGACCTTGGTGCCGGTTTCACGCGCGCCGACCTTCGCCAGCATCTTCAGCTTCGTCCGCGTGTCACCGCGCGCGAAGTCCATGAAGTACTCCTGGCCG
Source organism: Gemmatimonadaceae bacterium (assembly GCA_025936015.1). GTDB lineage: Bacteria > Gemmatimonadota > Gemmatimonadetes > Gemmatimonadales > Gemmatimonadaceae > JABFXC01. The sequence goes on along the minus strand of JAICUE010000022.1, from coordinate 5,554 downwards.
CCGCGCTTGACCCAGACCTTGAGCTGCTCGGAGAGCGCGTTGACGACCGACACGCCGACGCCGTGCAGACCGCCGGAGACCTTGTAGCTGTTCTTGTCGAACTTGCCGCCGGCGTGCAGCACCGTCATCGCCAGCTCGACGCCCGGCATCTTCTCGACGGGATGGATGTCGACCGGGATTCCTCGGCCGTTGTCCTCGACGGTGATCGAGTTGTCCTGATGGATGATCACCGAGATGCGGTCGGCGTGTCCGGCGAGCGCTTCGTCGATCGAGTTGTCGACTACCTCGTAGACGAGGTGATGAAGTCCGCGCTCCGATGTCGAGCCGATGTACATGCCGGGACGCTTGCGGACTGCTTCGAGTCCCTTGAGTACCTGAATCTGTTCGGCACCGTACGCCGACTTTTTCTCGTTATCGTCCGCCGATTTTGCCATGTCCACACTGTCCGAAGAAACGCCGAAAACATCTCTGGGCCAACTTGGGAAATGTAATCGGTCGCTGGCGGGAAATCAACCTTGGGGCTGGTCTGTATCGCGTTGTACGGCAATGGGTTACGAATAGCCGTCAGCGCCTGGCCAGCACACGAAAAAGCCGGGGCGCCCATCGGCGCCCCGGCTCTCTTGTTGCCAACCTCCCGACGCTCGCTCGCCGTTAGGCAGAGGCCAGCACGCGCGGCGCCCTGAGCGGCGGCAGCGCGGCTTCGATCTCGGCGCGGCGCGGCTCGAGCCACGGCGGAAGCACGAGATGCTCGCCCAGCGTATCGGCCGGCTCGTCGATCGCGAAGCCGGGACCGTCGGTCGCCAGCTCGAACAGCACGCCGCCCGGCTCGAGGAAGTACACCGACTTGAACCAGAACCGATCGATCACCGGAGTCGGCCGCCGGTGTGCCGCTTCGATTCGCTCGCGCACCGCGAGCTCGGTGTCATCGTCAGGCACGCGCCACGCGAGATGATGAACCCCGCCGGTGCCCCACTTGCCGCGCGGCTGCCCCGGCTCGGCGCGAATGTCGAGGATGCGCCCCGACGTCGCACCCGGCAGCAGGAAACGATGCCACCCGTCCTCGCTCCCTGCTTCGCTGAAGCCGAGGATGTTCGTGAGGAAGCGGCCGGTCGTCTCGATGTCGCGCTCGACGAGCCGCATCGAGTGCAGCCCGCGAACCTGCCGCTCCGCCGGCACGGGACTGTCGCCCCATGGCGTGAACTCACGCGCATCCGACGTCTCGACGAGCGCGACGCGGAGCCCATGCGGATCGACGAAGGTCATGACGTCTTCAGCGAAGCGCCGCACCGGCGCCTCGACCTTCACACCGGCGGTCGTCAGGCGCTCGTGCCACCAGCCGAGCGAGCCGACCGGCACGGCGAGCCCGACCTCGCTCGCCAGCCCGACGCCAGGGGACGCCGGCGCCATCTCCGGCCACGGAAAGAACGTCAGGTCCGTTCCCGCGTGGCCGTCGGCGTCGGCATAAAAGAGATGGTACGTTCCCGGCACGTCCTGGTTCACCGAGCGCTTGACCATCCGCATCCCGAGAACGCCGGTGTAGAAGTCGTAGTTCTCCTGCGCGTCGCCGGCGATGCAGGTGACATGATGAAGCGCGGTGATCGTGGACATGGTGGTGTCTCCTCCGTTAGGCGCGGACCGCCTGGACTTCGAGGGCGATCTTGATGTCGTTGCTGACGAGAATCCCGCCTGTTTCGAGCGTCTGGTTCCAGACGAGCCCGAAGTCGCGGCGGTCGATCTTGCCCGTTGCGGTGAAGCTGATGCGCTCGCCGCCCCACGGATCCTTCCCCCGGCCCTCGTAGCTCGCCTTGAGGGTCACTTCGCGCGTCGTGCCGCGGATGGTGAGGTCGCCGACGACGGTGAACTCGTCGCCTTCCTTCGCCTTCGCGCCGTCGATCCGCGTGCTCTTGAAGGTGATCGCCTTGTGCGTCTCGGCGTCGAGGAAGTCGGCCGATACGAGGTGCTGGTCGCGCTGGGCGACGCCGGTGTCGATCGTCGCCGCGGCCATCGTCGCCTCGACCTTCGACCGCGACGGATTCGCTTCGTCGATCACGATCGTCCCGGTCACGTCACGAAACCGGCCCTTCACGGTCGTGATCATCATGTGCTTGGCCGAGAACTCGACGAGCGAGTGCGATGGCTCGATGTTCCAGGTGGTGGTGGTCCCGGCAGGAGTGGCGGTAGTCGTCATGGTCGTTTCTCTCGGTGGTGGTGGTGAATGGTGCGCCGATGCCGCCGGCGGTGCTGTGGCTTTCTGGTAAGAATCTCTGTACTGAGATATAATGCCCGCGATCGTCAATCAGTTCCCGGGGCCGATTCGAGCGACGCGGCGGCGAGGCCGAGTGACTTCAACAGCCGCGTCGCCGCCTGTCGCTCATCGCGGGTGAGTCCGGCCAGCGCCCGCGACACCGCCGCGGCGTGCTTCGGAAAGATCCGCTTCATCAGCGCGCGCCCGGCGGGGGTAAGCACTGCAAAACGCGCGCGCCGATCGCTCGGGCACGCCTCCCTGGCGACCAGCTTCTTCCCCTCCAGCCGGTCAACGAGGAAGGTGATCCCCCCGCTCGACACCAGAATACGCCGCTGGATGTCACCGAGCAGCTGCGGCCCCTTGTGGTACAGCAGCTCGAGGATGCCGAACTCGGCGATGGACATCCCGTGCCGGGCGATGTCCCGCTCGACCTCGGCCTCGACCGCCGCGTGCGCCCGCGCCAGCACGACCCAGAGCTTGAGGTCGTCCGCGTAGCGCGGATCGACCGGGGTCGGAGCCGGCGCGGCCGCGCGCTTCGATTTCGCGGCGGCGCGCTTCGGGGCAGGGGACCGGGCATTCATCTCAGTACTAAGATATATCGGCCGCCCGCGCGGCGCAATCCGGGGTCAGCCCCGCTGCAGCAGCCAGCGGATGCGCGATACCGGCTTTCGATCCGGCTTCGTGTTCAGCTTGCGCAGCAGCTCGGGCTCGAGCATCGAGAGCTCCGCCATCCAGCCGTGCGTCGTCACCGCGATGAAGAGCAGTCCGTCCTGCGTGATCGAAAGCGGCTGCGTCACCGCGGCAATCTGTGGCCCGACGAGCAACGGCCATTCCGGGATGACCTCGGCCTGCTCGACGCGCGGCGCGAGTCCGCTCTGCTTGAGGTAGCTCGCGAGTGCCTCGCCGATCGATGCGGTCTTGTGCTGTTTCTCGTCGGACTTCCGACGCTCGCGGCGTGTCATGCCGCCCCCGCTCGCGTCCACGGCGACAGCGTGCCGTGCTGAACGCGCCAGCGCGCGAGTCGCGTGAGGCCCGCCGGGATGTCGGCTTCGCGCGGGACGGCGAGAATCGTCTGGCCGGCGCCTTCACCAGCGAACAACTCGAGGATTCGCGCCGAGCGCCGCGCGTCGAGCTCGGCGAACGGGTCGTCGAGCAGGAGAAGTGGCGCGGCGTCGCGCCGATCGCGCAGCGTTTCCTGCTCCAGCACGCGGAGCGCGATCGCCGCGGTGCGGTGCTGCCCCGCCGACCCGAAGGTGCGGAGGTCGCGGCCATCGAGGGTAAGCTCGAGATCGTCGCGATGCGGACCGGCATGGGTGAGCCCGCGTTTCAGGTCGAGCGCGCGCTTCGCCTCGAGGGCGCGCGCGAGCGCGGCAGCGACGTCGCCCTCGCTTGCATCGAGCGCGCTCTGATAGCGGATGACTGCCGCGCCACGCTCGCCAATGGCCTCGCATACCGACGCGAAGCGTTCCTGGTGCTGGGCGACCCACGCGACGCGCGCGCTCCAGATCCGCGCGCCGTGCTCGGCCAGCGCCGGCTCCCAGACGGCGACGCGCGCCTCGTCGCGAATGGCGCGTGCGCCCTCGCGGAGCGCGGCGTTGCGCCGCGCGAGCGCGCCGCGGTACGACTGCAGCGCCGTGAGATAAGGTCGCGAGGTGAGTGCGAGGGTGACGTCGAGGTAGCGTCGACGCTCGCCGGGCGATCCCGACACCAGCGCGGCGTCGCGCGGCGAACAGAGCACCGCCGGCAGCGCGCCTAACGCGTCGGACAGCCGCGGCGGCTCGGTGCCGTCGAGGGTGACGCGCTTCCGTTTCGTCGCCCGCTCGAAGCCGACGCCGATGCCGTGGCCGCCGTCAGGCGCTGCCGTGTCGGCGCCGACGTGGAAGGCCGGCGCCCCGAAGCGGACGAGGTCGACGTCGCGGGCGCCGCGCGCCGAGCGAAGCAGCTGCAGGTAGTACGCGGCTTCGAGGAGGTTCGTCTTGCCGTGACCGTTCTCGCCGACGACGACCATCCCCTCCGGCGGCAGCTCGAGCTCGACGCGCTCGAGGTTGCGAAAGTCGCGCACCGACAGCCGCGCGAGGCGCATCGCTGCCTAACGGCCGGTGAAGTGCGGTGCGCGCTTGGCGAGGAACGCGGTCGCGCCTTCACGCATGTCCTCGGTGCGCGCGCAGCGTCCGAAGTTTTCCGCCTCGAGCTCGATCGCCTTCTCGAGCGGGAGGTCGAGTCCCTTGTCGATCGTCTCGATCGCCAGCGCGAGCGCGACCGGCCCGTTCGCGAGCATGGCGCTCATCATCTTCCGCGCGGCCGCGATCAACTCGGCGCCCGGGACCACGGCGTTGACGAGCCCGATCCGCAGCGCCTCGTGCGCGTCGATCGTCTCACCGGTGAGGATGAGCTGCAGCGCGCGTCCCTTGCCGACGAGCCGCGGCAGCCGCTGCGTGCCGCCGTAGCCGGGAATGATGCCGAGCTTCACCTCCGGCTGTCCCATCTTCGCCGCGTCCGATGCGATGCGCACGTGGCAGGCGAGAGCGAGCTCGCAGCCGCCGCCGAGCGCGAATCCATTCACCGCCGCGATCACCGGCTTCGGCGAGCACTCGAAGCGGCGAAAGACTGTCTGCCCATGCAGCGCGAACTCGCGTGCTTCACGCTCGGTGAGGGTCGGGAACTGCGAGATGTCGGCACCGGCGACGAACGCCCGGCCGGCGCCGGTGACGATCACGCCTCCCACGTCGCTGGCGGCTCGAGCGCGGTCGATCGCCGCGCCGAGTGCGGTGATCGTCGCCTTGTCGAGCGCGTTCAGCTTGTCTGGTCGCGAGACGGTGATCGTCGCGATGCGGTCGGCCACCTCGTAGGTGACCGGCGTCGACTGGTCGTCGGAAGCGCTCATCGGGGGAGAGACTCGCGTGGAGGGACGGTCGGAGAGCTCAAGGCGAGACGCGGAATGTAACGCCCCGGACTGCTTTTTGCCCCGCTCGCGGCGGCAATGGCAACGACACGGGAACGCTGGATCCTGAGGAAGGGAACGCCGACGCGCGGCTTTCATTACGAATCGGAGAAGGGCACGCGCGTCCGCGACGCGAAGACGCTCGATCGAATCCGGGCGCTGGCCGTTCCGCCAGCGTGGACCGACGTGCATCTCGCGGCGAGCCCGCGCAACTCGATTCAGGCGTGGGGCTTCGACGCGCGCGGCCGGAAGCAGTATCGCTATCACGAGAGCGCGACGCGGCGCGGCGAGCTGCGGAAGTACTACCGCGTGCGCCAGCTCGGGCGCGACCTGCCGCGCATCAGGCGCGTGCTCGCCGCGCACGAGCG
>JAICUE010000400.1 GCA_025936015.1 Gemmatimonadaceae bacterium | reverse complement strand
CGTCGCAGGTCGATGCGGACGTTGCGCTGCGCGTTGGCCGGTGCGGCCGTCGGCTCGGCCGCCGGCGCGCCGCCATTCGCGGCCGGTGGCGCCACCCGCGGAACGCTGGCCGCCGGCGCGGCTGGAGCGGCCGCGCCCCCGGCCGGCTCGCCATCCTCTACCAGCACGCCGGCGACGTCGCCGAGCGCGGCGACGACCGCCGTCACCTTCTCCTTCGTCTCACTCGTCGCGAGCCGAAGCGCGAAGTCCTCCCCGAACTGTTCTTCCTTCAGCTCGTCGAGCGGCGGCGCGATCGTGACGACGGTGCCTAACGCGCGGACCGCCTGGACGACCATGAACGCCCGGACGCCGCGGAGCGGGGCGTCCGGCGCGATCCGGACCCGGACGAGCATTCCGTCGCCCGGCGGCGCCGCCATCGTCCACTCGTGCGCGGCGAGCGGCCCCGGCGATTTAGTAGCAATTTGTGCCTTATTCGCCCCCGCGCCGCCGGGAATCCCGCTGTCGAGCGCACGGAGACGGTCGAGCGGGCCGGCCACGTCGATCTCCGCATCGCGGCCGGCGACCGAGAGGCCAACCGCGACCTCGAGGGTGTCGGAGGCGGTGAACAGCGCATCGATCACTTCGCCCGTCACCGGACGCGACCCGATCCGGAGCTGGTCGAGGAGTGTCTCGAGCGCATGCGCGAGCTCGGCGACCTGCACGTAGCCCATCGTCGCGCTCATTCCCTTGATGGTATGAACGGCGCGGAAGAGCGCGTTCACCGGTTCGGTCGCTTCCGGTGCGCGCTCGAGCTCGAGCAGGGCGTGATTGATCGCCGAGAGATGCTCCTGACTTTCCGTCAGGAACAGGTCGGCGTAGCGGGAGGTGTCCACGGCGGTGCCGCTGGCGCGGGAGCGCGGCCTGAGCCGCGACTACCCGAGCACGCGCTGAACGGCCTCGAGGACGCGACTCGGCTGGAAGGGCTTCACGACGAAGTCCTTCGCTCCCGCCTGGATCGCCTCGACGACGAGCGCCTGCTGCCCCATCGCGCTGCACATCAGGACCTTGGCGTTCGGATCGAACTTCGTGATCTCGCGAACCGCGTCGATCCCGCCCATGTCCGGCATGACGATGTCCATCGTCACCAGATCGGGGCGCAGCTGCTTGTACTTCTCGACCGCCTGCAACCCGGTCTCCGCTTCGCCGACGACCTCGAAACCGGCCTGGGTGAGGATGTCTCCCACCATCGTCCGCATGAAGATCGCGTCGTCGCAGATCAGCACCGTGTGACTCACTATTGCCTCGCTATTAGAGCAGTACTTGCCTGGCCAGCGTGATCACGTCGAGCAGCACCACCATGCGCTCGTCGCCTAACCGTCCCATGCCGCGCACGACCCCGCCCCGTGTCTGGTCAGCGGTCGCCGCTTCTATCTCGTGCTCGGTCAGCGAGCGGACGTCCATCACGTCGTCCACCGCGATCCCGACCAGCTTCGTTCCCAGCTCGATCATGATGTACGAGCCGTCCGCCTTCGCCCCCGCCGAGCGCTCGAGGCGCCGCGCCAGGTCGATCACCGTCACGATCGTGCCGCGCAGGTTGATCAGACCGCAGACGAACTCCGGCGCTCCGGGCAACCGCGTTGGCCGCCGCTGCGGAATGATCTCGCGCACCGTCGCGATGTCGCACCCGTAGACCTGGTCACCGAGCGCAAACAGCAGGACCCGCATCGCGGGCGCTGCCGGACGCGGTTCAGTTGTCGTCGCGGTAGAAGCCAAAGTGTTCCAGCAAGTCAGAGTTGGCGGACAACGTCCCGCTGCCGTCCACCGTGATCAACGATTGCGTGAGATCCGCCGGCAGCGGCTCGCGCAGGTCCATCTTCGCTCCGGTCACCGGATGCTCGAAGCGCAGCCACGCCGCGTGCAGGAAATGCCTGCGGGCGGGCAGTGCGACGAGCTTCCGTCCACCGCCGCCGCCATAGGTGTCATCCCCGACCACTGGATGCCCGATCGACGCGAGGTGAACGCGAATCTGGTGCGTGCGGCCCGAGTGCAGGTGCGCCCGCAGCAGGTCCACGGAATCGAAGCGCGCGAGCCGCACGAAGTCCGTCCGTGCCGCTCGCCCCGTATTGACGATTGCCATACGCGTTCGGTCTCGCGGATCTCGCGCGACGGGTTTGTCGACCGTCGCGCGGTCGCCGTCGAGATGCCCCCAGCAGAGTGCGGCGTAGCGCCGGACGATCTTTCTCGCCTGGAGCGCCGCGCCGAGGACGCGATGGGCGCGGTCGGTCTTGGCGACGAGGAGCAGGCCCGACGTATCCTTGTCCAGCCGGTGGACGATCCCCTCGCGGTCTTCCCCGCCCGCCTCGGCGAGCTCCCCGCCGCGCCCCTTGAGCGCGTTCACGAGCGTCCCCGTCCAGTTGCCGGGAGCGGGATGCACGACCATCCCAGCCGCCTTGTTGACCACCAGCAGGTCATCGTCCTCGAAGACGATGTCAAGCGGGATGTTCTCGCCGAGAACTTCGCGGCCGGCCGGGGGCGGGATCTCGACGGCAATCCGGTCGCCGGCGATCGGGCGATAGCTGGCCCGCTCGCGCCGATTGCCGACCATCACGTGTCCGTTGGCGATCAGCGTCGCGGCCTGGGTGCGCGAGAGGTCGAGCTTCCTGGCGACGAAGCTGTCGAGCCGCATGCTGTTGTCTTCGGTCGCGGCAACTTCGATGAGGTGCTTCGCCGGCTCGCGCGACGCCGGAGTCGAGTCGCTCACTCCGTCACGCGCGGCTCGGGTCGCCGCGCATTCCGTCGCTCTTCCGCCCAGAGCACGAGGACGAGCAGCACCGCGCCGACACTCACCGCCGAATCGGCGACGTTGAACACCCAGAAGCGGTGCTCGCCGAGCCCGACGTCGACGAAATCGACGACCCCGCCCGTCCACCGGAGCCGGTCGACGAGGTTGCCTAACGCTCCGCCGCAGACGAGGCCGAGCGCGAACAGCTTCCATCGCTCCGATGGCGATGCCTGATGCGCCATCCGGATGAGGACGACGAGGATCGCGAGCGCGAGCACGGTGAAGATCCAGCGCGATGATTCCCCGACCGTCGTGCCGAACGCGGCGCCCTTGTTGAACACGAGGGTGAACCGCACCCAGTTGCCGATGACGTTGCGCGCGAGCCCGTAATCGAGATTCGCCATCGCCACGCGCTTCG
>JAICUE010000494.1 GCA_025936015.1 Gemmatimonadaceae bacterium | reverse complement strand
CGCCTGATCCTTTGCGAGCGGGTGCGGGCCTAACGTCGGGTACAGCATCGCGTACTTGTCGAGCATGTCGCGAACGACGCGCGCGTAACGTACCTCGCCGGTGATCTGATAGAGCTCGCCGGCGAGCTGCATCTCGCGATAGTTCTGCTTGTGCCGCTCGTGAGCGTAGCCGCCTGCTTCACCCGGCTGCGGAGTGTCGATCGGATGCGCGAACGCGCTGTCCATGACGAGCTTCGCCGCGGCGAGCGTCTGGCGGAGCACCGGGTAGCGTGCGGCGTTCGCGCGAATCGCCACAGCTTCGCTCTTCGACAGGAAGATGCTCGGGTGTCCTTGCGCGCGCGCGCCGGCTGCAGTTGCCGCGAGCAGCAGCGCGGTGAGGACGACAGTTCGCGCCTTCAACATTCTTCCCTCACTTCACCGGATCCGGATAGAGCAGCGCACTGCGATCCCTCTCCACGTCGGCGGCGGGGAGCCGGTGCAGCAGCGAGAGATAGTTCGCGTCGGGATAGACGACGTCGGCGCGGCGCAGATGGATGACAAACAGCTCGAGCGGGGCTTCGTCGATCTGCGTGCCCGTCCAGCTCGTCGGATGCTCGGCGAACTGCGCGAGGTGATCGATCGCGATGCGAAGGCTACCCCCTTCGGGAGCCTGATAGTGCCAGAGGTCGACGCCGACCTTGCGCCCCACCTCGGCCAGGCGCGAGAGCGCCTCGACGTTGAAGCTGCTGTAGTGCAGCGATCGCGTCCGCGCGAGCTCGAGCGGCTGGTCGCCGTTAGGCGTGACCTGCCAGCCGATCCGAGCCTTACCCTCGTTCGCCAGGTCGCGCGCAGTCGCGCTGTCCCCGGTGAAGAGCGCGAGCGCGGCGACCTGCGCGGCATACCACGATCCGTGATTGTTCTTCGCCGCGTGCTCGTGCTCGCCGTTGGGGCTCGTCTTCAGCCACGTGACGTACTGCGCGAACCATTGCTTGAGCGCGTCGTCGTCGGCCGCGGTCCAGCTCTTCGAACCGGAGAGGAGTCGCGCGCCGTCGGCGGCTTCGATGAACCAGCGCGTATCGATGATTCCGCTGCCCCGCTCCTTCGGATTTCCGCGGACGAGCTGCGAGTAGCGGAGATTCGGCGTCATCCGCGTCGCCGAGTCGAGGAACCAGGTGCGGAGCTGTTGCGCGGCGCGCGATGCATAACGCTCATCGCCGGTGAAGTACCAGGCGAGCGCCAGCGTTTGCACGTTGGCGCCCATTTCGGCGACGCGTGGCTGATCGAGATCCTGCTTGCTCTCCGGGTTGGTGACCCCGTCGCGCCGGATATATGGCAGGCCGTCAGCCTTCGAAGGATCAGGCCACCAGTACGGGCTGAGACTGTAGTAGTCGTGCTTGTTTCCGCTCGGCGGGAGCAGGGTGTGCTTGTCGGTGACGGCGACGAGTGGCGCCGCCATCGCCTTGTCGGTGTCGCGCATGAGCTGAGCGAACGCGGGTGCGACGCTCGCGTCCTTGCGTGCGATGCGCGCCTTGGCGATCGCGAGCTGGTCGGCGCGCAGTGTTACGACAGCCGGTGCACCGGTATCGACGCTGCCGCCGTCAGGCACCGCGCCCTCGGCGCCGGCGCGAGGAGCGCAGGCGCCGAGGCAGGTCACGGCCAGCGCGAGCGCCGCGACCCTGCATGCTTTCGTGATCAAGACGTAGTGTCCTTGCAGATCCCGTCGTTCCAACCCGGGTTCTGGACGAGGAGCGGATTGAGCTCGCACGCGTGCATCGGGATCGGATAGAGCAGCCACTTGTCGCCGATCGGAATCGCGTTGTTCTTCTCGACGCTGCTGGTAAAGGGCTTCGCGTTCCACTTCTTGATGGAATCGTCAGGCATGTACTGCTCGATGCGCGCCTTCGCCCACGGCCAGTCGCGGCGATTGTCGAACACGCCGCTGAACTCGACCGCGAATTCGTAGCGGCGCTCGAGGAACACGCTGTCCTTGAATGCGGCCTGGTCGAGCCCCGGGGTCAACGGCGGGATGCCGGCACGGGTGCGCACCGAGTCGATCGCGGCGTAGGCCGCCGGCGTCGGTCCGGCCGTCGCGTCGATCGCTTCGGCGAGGCCGAGCAGGACATCCGCGTAGCGAAGTACCGTGTAGTCCGGCTCCTCGGCGCCAGCGTCCGGTGCACCGAGGTCGAGGAACTTCCGCGGCGCGGGGCCGGTCGAACCGTACGCGCTCGTCTTTTCGATTCCGGGCGTCCACGACCAGGTGATCGTCT
>JAICUE010000361.1 GCA_025936015.1 Gemmatimonadaceae bacterium | reverse complement strand
TGTCGAGAAGCGCGACCGGCGGCCTATTCGCGACATGCGTCGACCCTCGAGCGGTTTGGCTATCGCGTCCGCATCCCGCTGAAGCGCACAACGCGGCGACCAGCGCGAACACGGTGCGGGTGCGTCTTCCGCTCCCAGCGAATCTTTGGCGCTCGCGTCGCATGATTGGCCAATATCCCGCCGCGGGCCACGCGGGACAAGCGCGGCGCATCTTACCGCGCTCCTACAACTCGTCGCGTGCGCGGGCCTCGCGCCGATTATAGCTTGGTGCCCATGCCTGAAGCAGCCATCGAGATCCGCAACGTCGCGAAGCGGTATGACGCGCATGTCGCGGTGCGCGATCTCTCGCTCACCATCCCGCGCGGCAGCGTCTACGGCCTGCTCGGCCCCAATGGAGCCGGGAAGACGACGACGATCCGCATGATCCTCGACATCATCGAACCCGATACCGGGTCGATCACGGTGCTCGGCAGCGCGCATCGCGATCGCTCGATCCAGGATCGCGTCGGCTACCTCCCCGAGGAGCGCGGGCTCTATCGGAAGATGCAGGTGCGCCGCGTGCTGCGATTCCTTGCCGAGTTGAAGGGAGTGAGCGCGCGTGAGGCAGACCGTCGCATCACCGAGTGGATGGAGCGTCTCGGCCTGCGCACACCGGAAAAGGATTGGGGGCTGGCGAAGGTGGACGAGCTCTCGCGCGGGATGCAGCAGAAGGTGCAGTTCATCGGCGCGCTCCTGCACGACCCCGAGCTCGTGATCCTCGACGAGCCGTTCAGCGGACTCGATCCGGTGAACGCCCAGGCGTTGAAGGACACCATCGTCGATCTCAAGCGTCGCGGCAAGACCGTGATCTTCAGCACGCACATCATGGAGAACGCCGAGCGGTTGTGCGACTCGGTGTGCATCATCGCGAAGGGAGAAAAGGTGCTCGACGGCTCGGTGGGCGACGTGCGCGCCGAGCACGGTGAACGAACGATCGCGCTCGCGCTGGACGGCGACGCGTCGCCGGCGGTGAAGACGATCCTTGCCGATACGTCGATGATCAGCGAGGCAGACGACTCGAATCGCTTCTTCGAGCTCGAGCTCGCACCGGGCGCGGATCCGAACGCCCTGCTGCGGCGACTGGTGGAGGCGGGGGCGCCGATTCGCCGCTTCGAGCGCGTGCAGCCATCGCTGCACCGGATCTTCCTCGAGCGGGTCGGGGCCACCGGAGTGGAAGAAGGGATGGGCGGCAATGGCTAGACTCTGGGCGGTGATCAAGCGCGAGTACCTCGAGCGCGTTCGCACCAAGTGGTTCATCTTCTCGACGGTCTTCACTCCCCTGCTCTTCGGCGGGATCACGCTGCTCCCGATGTGGCTGGCGAGCAAGAGCATCGACACGGCCGACGTCGCGCACATCACGATCCTCGACGCGTCAGGCACCAGGCTCGGTGAGCGCGTTCGTCTCGCGTTAGGCGGCGGCGGGATCCAGGCGGCCGACACGAGCGCGACGCAGATCATCGTGCTCGACACGATGCAGCTCGCCGCCGCCGAGTCGGCGACGACGCGCGCGGTGATGGCGAAGGAGACACGCGGCTACCTGGTGCTCGGTCCGCACATCCTCGACGCGACGGAGACGCGCTATGCCGGGCGCAACGGCTCGTCGTTCGCGGACCTCGATCGAATCAAGAGCGCGGTGAGACAGGCGGTCCTGTCCGAGCGGCTGCAGCAGGCGGGGATGGATCCGGAGCGCGTGACGAGCCTGACGAGCGCGCAGCCAATTGACATCGACGCCGAGCAGATCGGGGACCGGGGGCGTGAGGGAAAGGGCGGGATCGTGAAGTACATCTTCGCGTTCTCGCTCGCGTTCCTGCTCTACATGTCGATCTTCATCTACGGGCAGAACGTGCTGCGGGGAGTGCTCGAGGAGAAGCAGACGCGCGTCGCCGAGGTCGTGGTGTCGAGCGTCCCGACCGACACGCTGCTCGCCGGCAAAGTGTTAGGCGTCGGCGCGGTCGGGATCACGCAGCAGATCCTCTGGGTGATCGGCTCGTTGCTGATCATCAAGGTTCGCGAGCCGATCATGCACGCGCTGCACATTCCGTCCACGTCGATGACGCTGCCGAGCATCGGGCCGGCGGTGCTCGCGCTGCTGCTCCTCTTCTTCGTGCTTGGATTCATGCTCTACTCGGCGCTGTTCGCGGCGGTCGGCTCGATGGTGAACAGCGACCAGGAAGCACAGCAGGCGCAGCAGCCAGTGACGCTGCTGCTGGTGGCGACCGCGATCCTGATCCAGCCGGTGCTGCTCAACCCGGGCACGAAGCTGGCGAAGATCGCGTCGATCTTCCCGTTCTCGGCGCCGATCCTGATGCCGTTGCGGCTGAGCCTCGTCTCGGTCCCGTGGACCGAGGTCGTCGCCTCGCTCGCGTCGATGGTGGTGATGATCGCGATCGCGATCTGGCTCGCGTCGCGGATCTACCGCACGGGGCTGCTGATGTATGGCAAACGGCCCTCGTTCGCCGAAGTCGCGAGGTGGCTGCGGCGCAGCTGAAGCTCGACCACAGTGGACTTCGAATTGCGGATCAGCGACGAAGGACTCAGCGAGGAGAGCGAGTGATGAGCGAGCAGTCGAAGAAGGTGAACATCCCGCGCGAGGCGGACGGGAAGTCGAGCGCGGACGACAGGGTGGACGAAGCGGAGCAGGAGAGCTTCCCGGCGAGCGATCCACCATCGACGACACCGTCGCACGCGGGCGCGCCGAAGAAGGAGACGGGCAAGGGGCGCTGAACCACAGGGGCGGGCGGGAACGGACCTTCGGACTCGGGCCCGAACGCGCCGGTGGGCCACTACGGTGATCGAGCCTTTGCAACTGCATTTTTACCACAGGGGACACAGGGGGCACAGAGGACTGCTCGGCCGAATGGATCGATGCACCGGGTTCAAAAAGCTCTGGATGCTTTGAACGAACAGTGTCGGCAGTCGTGGTGGTTCGAGCTCGGGATCTTCCTCTGTGTCCCCTGTGTCCTCTGTGGTTAAAAGCTTTTACCACAGCAGCAGGCTTTTGCTATACGGCCTATCAGCACGACTGTGGTTCGCCCGGAGTGCCTAACGTGAAGCCGGCCGGGAGCGATCTGCTCCCGGCCGGCTTTTGCGTCGAGTAGAACTCGGTGGTTCTAGTCGGCGCGGAGGGCGTCGGTGGTGCTGGCGGCGCCCATCGTGCCGGCGCTCGCCGCCGACGTCGCGTCGAAGCTGCGGGTCGTCGCGCTGCTGCCGTTGCCGGCGCCGAGTGCGGCGGAGGCGCGGTTGCCGTCCGTCTTGTCGGTGCTGGTCGCGCCTAACGACGACTTGAGGTCGTTGACCCAGCTTTCCAGCTTGCTCTGGAAGGCGCCGTGGACGCCGCCGACGAGCGAAGCGACCGCGTCGTCGAGCATCTCGCCGACCTTGTTGCTGGCGCCCTTCGTCGCGCCGACCGTCGCGGCCGCGGCCTTCACGTCGGAGCGTGAACCGGCGAGCAGCGCGCCGGCGGCGACGGCGACAGCGAGTGCCGGCCACGGATTGTCCTTCACGACCTGCATGATGTTGAGCTTCTGCTCGAGCTGCGTGAGCGT
>JAICUE010000354.1 GCA_025936015.1 Gemmatimonadaceae bacterium | reverse complement strand
CTGCGCGAACGCCCTCTGTCGGAAGACGGCCGCCATCGTATCGCGGATTGCCGTCTCGCTGACGGGGAGGCGCTGCTGCACCGGACGTTAGGCGGCGGCGGTGGGGTAGGGGGCGGCGAGCGAGTCGAGGTCGAGATCGAGCCCTTCGCGCCGCGTGCGAAGGTCGTAGTAGAGGAAGATCGCCGGGACCATCGTGAATGGATAGAGCACGATCGTAAGAAGTGCGCCGATGACCCGGACCGTCATGAAGGCGACCCCGCTGCTCAGCATCCCCTGTTCGACGATCGCCATGATCACCCCCGCCACCAGCGGCGGCACGAGGCCGAGCGCGATCGCCCGCCCGTTGTTCCCCTTCGCCAGCTCCTTCGACCGGCGGATCGCCGCCAGCGGTGACAGCCGCTCGATCGCGAACGCGGGCAGGACGGCGAAGTACCGCGCGTACGCCCAGATCACCGGGATGACGAACAACATCGCCCAGAGAATGAGGACGAGGTACGTCAGCAGCATCGCGACGAGCGCGCCGCCGCTGCGCGCCAGCGCGAGTCGCAGCGACGCGGGGAGCGACGCCGCGCGCCCATGCAGCACGTCGTCCACGATGTGAATGAAGGTCACCGCGAGCGTGGCCTGGATCCACACCGACACGACGATGATCAGCACCGCGAGCACCGGCTGCTCGCGCAGGCGGGAGAACGGATCGCTCGGGCTCGGCGGAAACGCGAAGGTGATCGCCAGCAGCGGGATCTGCGCGAGTGCGATCGTTGCCGCCAGGATCCCGAAACGCCCCCGCACGAACTCGACGCTCGCGTCGAGGAGCTCCGTGCTCGTGCGGGGACGAAAGTCGAACGCCGCCATCAGCCTCGTGGAATCGCCGCCACCGGGATCGCGCGCGTCATGACGTCGAGATCATAGCCTTCCTTGCGCACCCGCTGATCGTAGTAGAGCACCATGATCGCGATGTTGAGGAAAGGATAGATCATCATCGCGGCGAGGTTGCCGACCACCGCGGCGAGGATCGGGCTGTGGAGCACGAGCTGGATCACGCCCTGGATGAGCAGCGCGCCTATCATCTGCGCAATCCAGTAGAGGACGATGCAGATGAAGGCAACGCCGACGATGCGCAGCGTCGAGTTCTTCGAGAGGAAGAATGACCGGCTGACCCCCTCGGCCGCGCTCTGGTTTTCGATGACTATCGCGCTCGTGATCGCGAAGGTGCGCGCGAGCAGGTGGATCGCCAGCACGAAGACGGCGATTCCGATGACCAGCGCGATGCCGGGATTCGATTTCGCCGCGACGGCGATCCCGATCCCGGCGAGTGCGACGACGCCGCCGACGATGAGCATGCGCAGCAGGTTGCCGCCGACCAGCGACAATCCCTTCGCGAACGCGCCGCGAATCGCGTCCGCTGGTGTCGGCGACCGGCCATGATAAGCCTCGGCCGCGGCGAAGGTCATTGCGCCGTCGACCACCGCCATCCAGAAGATCATGATCAGGCTGAAGCCGATGATCCCCGGAAGCATCGGGGCTGGATTCGCGAGGAAGAGCTGCGGGTTGCGCATGGCGCCGAAGATGCCGACGCCCAGGACGATCGCGATCGCGAAGGGGAGCGCGGCCGCGAGGCCGATCACCGCCATCGTCTTGAAGTTGTCGCGAAAGAGCGAGACAGATGCGTCGAGGATCTCGATCGCCGACCGGGGGCGAATGCTCGGTGCGTGCATGGTCATTGGGCGGCTGGAGCCATGACCGCCGGTGCGTCGGCGAGCATGACGTCGAGATCGAGTCCCTCACGCCGGATGCGCAGGTCGAAGTACGTCAGCGTCACCAGCGTGAAGAGGAATGGATTGGTGATCGCCATCGAGAGGCGCGCGATGAGCGTGGCCACCGGCGGCGTCGTGAACGCATTCGCCAGTCCGGCGATCGCACCATTGAGGAGCAGGTAGATGAGAAGCGTGACGAAAAAGATGCCGAGCACCCGCATCTTCGTTCCTTCCGTCAGCGATGCCGATCGCTCCATCGCCAATCGCGTCGACTTTCCCTCGGCCATCGCCGCCGGGAGCGCCGCGAAGTACTTGGTTCCAAAATAGAATCCAGGCACGACGAGCAGCACCAACCCGATGCCGACACCCAATCCATACTCGAGGGTAACGAGAAGGACGGTTCCGATCCGCGACCATGCCGCGCGCAGCGCGTCCGCCGGCGTGAAATCCTCGCCCATGTAGCGCTTCGCGACGATCGCGACCGTCGCCGCCTGTGCGAACGCCGAGAGGAACCAGCCGACCAGGCCGGCGGATACCCGCAGCCACGGATCGAAGGGATTCATCGCCGCGATGTACTCCAGCACCGCAATCGGCGCATAGGCAACCGCGACGGTGGTGAACAGCAGCACGAAGTTCTCGCGGAGAAACTCGAAGCTGGCGTCGATCAGCTCGACGCCGCTCCTCGGCTTGAGATCGGGCAGGGCCATGATCGGGGGGGCGAGGGGTTGGCTCGCCAAAGTACCACCAATGGCCCGATACGGCGAGAGTGCGATCGATGGACGCCCGCCTGCCCCGCCGTGACTCCTGCCTATCGTTTGTCGTCAGGCACGTCGAGCAATCGCCACAGGTACCACGACGCGATCGTCCGATAAGGCGCCCATTTCTCCCCGTGGCGGAGGACGTCCTTCGGCGTCGGCTTCTTCCGCAGCCCGTACGCGCGCTGCAGTCCCTTCTGGATTCCGAGATCGAGATCGGGAAGGACGTCGGTGCGACCGAGCCGGAACATGAGGAACATCTGCGCGGTCCAGCGGCCGATGCCCTTCACCGAGACGAGAGCGTTAGTCAGTGGCTCGTCCTCGAGCTCGTGCACGTTCTCGAGCGGAAGATCGCCGCGCTCGACGCGCGCGGCGAGGTCCATGAGGTAGCTCAACTTCTGTCGTGAGAGCCCGACCCCGCGCAGCACCGGCTCCGGTGTCCCGAGGATCTCCGCCGGCGTCGGATCGCGATCGCCGTACAGCGCGCGCAGTCGCGCATGAATCGTCCCCGCCGCCTTTCCCGAGAGCTGCTGATAGACGATGGATCGCACCAGCGCGCCGAAATGCGTCCCCTCCTCGCGCGCCCCATAACGGCACGCGCCGACCGCATCGATCACCGCGCCGAACTTCGGATCGACGCGTCTGAGGTGCGCCAGCGCCTTACGATGCGAGTACGCCTTCGTCGCCGTCGCGCTCTTCGCGGTCGCGCTCTTCGCCGTCTTCGCGATTCGCGGCGATGCTGTTCGCGCGCGTTTCGCTGGTCGCTTCGCTCTTGAAGGCATCCGGAATCATAACCTCAGACGTAGCGCGCCACCTTCTTCACGTCGCGGAAGAAGTCGCGCTCGGCCGCGGCCCGCTCGGCGGACGGCGCGCGCAGCACCGACGACGGATGCACCGTCGCGATCACCACCGGCGTCGCCCCCCACGGCTTCATCACCTTCCCCCGCTGCGTGCTGACGCGAAAATCCTTCCCGAGCAGCGACTGCGCCGCTGTCGCGCCGAGGCAGACGACGACGCGAGGCTCGAGGAGCTCGAGCTCCGCTTCGAGCCACGGATGACAGGCGATGACTTCGGCGCTCCCCGGCTTCTTGTGGATGCGCCGCTTGGTGCCGGGCCGCTCCTCCCACTTGAAGTGCTTCACCGCATTGGTGACGTACGCGCTCGCGCGGTCG
>JAICUE010000435.1 GCA_025936015.1 Gemmatimonadaceae bacterium | reverse complement strand
CTCCAGGCTGTGAATGACGGTCGAATGATCTCGCCCGCCGAACGCGCTACCGATCTCGACGAGCGGTGAGCCGAGCAATTCCCGGACAAGGTACATCCCGACCTGGCGAGGAGTAGTCAGCGTTTTCGTCCGCGTCTTCGATTTGAGCCCATCCGAGGTCACGCCCCACTCTCGAGCAACAATTCCCTGAATCATCCCGATGTCGAGCTGGCGGTCCTCTCCACCATCCGACGGGTCTGTCCCGTTTCGGAGCTTGTCGCGAAGTGCTTCACGTGCCAGGTCGACGGAAACCTCGCGGTGACGAAGCGAGGCGTACGCCAGCAGCTTGATGATCGAGCCTTCGAGCTCGCGAACGCTGGAACGCACATGCTCAGCGATGAAGCGAATGACGTCTTCGGGAATCGTCTGCTCGAGATGGTCCAGCTGCGCCTTGTGGCGGAGAATGGCGATTCGGTGCTCGACGTCAGGCAGTTCGATGTCGGCGACCATTCCCCACTGGAAGCGACTCACCAGGCGCGCTTCCAGTCCGGGAATCTCCGCCGGCGGCCGATCGCTGGTAAGAATGATCTGGCGACCCGCTTCGTACAGCGCGTTGAAGGTGTGGAAGAATTCTTCCTGGGTCGCCTCCTTCCCCTTCAGGAAGTGAACATCGTCGACGAGCAACAAATCGATCTCGCGGTAGCGGCGACGAAAATCCTGGGTGGTGCGGCCCTGGATCGACGCAACGAGGTCGTTGGTGAACTGCTCAGTCCCGACGAACGCGATCCGGATGTCCGGCTTGCGGAGCTGGATCTCGTGAGCCACAGCCTGCATGAGATGCGTCTTTCCCAGCCCTGTCGCACCGTAGAGGAAGAGCGGATTGTAGACCTTCCCCGGGGCTTGGGCAGCGGCGTGTGCCGCGGCAGCCGCGAGCTCATTCGACTTCCCGATCACAAAATGATCGAACGTGTATCGGTCGCTTAGTGGCGCGAAGTTATTCTTTTGCTGACGCTCAAGTGTCGCTATGGGCGTCGGTGATACGGCCGGCGGGGCGACGAAAAAGTCCATCTGCGGCCGCGCCTTCCGTTCCTCATTCACCTTGAAGGTGATGTGGATCGGATGGCCTAACGCGATCGGCGCGTAGTTGGCCAGCAGCTCTGCGTGTTTCGATTCGTTCCAGTCGGCGGCGAACTGGTCCGGGGCGCCGACGAACAGCGTATCGCCCTCGACTGCGAGGGGCTCGGTAGGTTCGAGCCAGGTGCGAAACGTTTGTTCAGGGAGCTCCTGCCGAGCGCGGTCGAGGAGACGGGACCAGATTTCGCGCGCGGTAAGCGACATTAGGTGGGTGTGGAAAAGTCGCGGGGGAGGCGAAGCTACCCGGGCTCTGTGGATAAGTCAATCGGCCAGTTTTTCCGCGCTTCGAGCCGCGTATTTCAGGACGTGCAACGAGGAAAAATCCGCGCGAGCACGATGTGGCCCATGCCGCTGGACTCAGGTCGAGCCGCGGTTCAGGCGTGTTGCGAAACGGGTCGCGATCACTTGACCCATGTCACGGAACTGGATAGGTTTACAGGTCTGTACCCGATTTATCTGAGACTCATCTGAGGCATTTCGAATGGGCAAGCCAACCTACCGCCCGCGCAACAAGCGCCGCATCAAGACCCACGGGTTCCGACTTCGCATGTCCGACAAGTGGGGCCGTGAGGTACTCGCTCGGCGCCGGAAGAAGGGACGGAAGCGGCTGACCGTGCAGCTCCCCAGCAAGTACGCAGGCGCGTAAGCGCGGCCGCGCGTAGCGATAACGGAGCGATATCGCTTCGGCAGACGCGTACGCCAACCACGTTTCCGCGCAGTCATCGTATCACGCGTGGCCCCGAGCTGCGTGAGATCGCGCGAACAGGGAAGCGACTTCGCACCGAACATCTCGATGTTCGGGTGAGCGCTTCCCTTTCTCGTCTCGACCATCCACGCGTTGGCTTCGTGGTGCCGAAGCACGGAAAGTCAGCGGTCGAGCGCAATCTCCTCAAACGGCGACTGCGGGAGCTCACGCGCACGATCATAATTCCGCAGGTTGCCGCAATGGATATGGTCATTCATGCGCGACCGTCCGCGTATCGACTCCGGTTCGACGAGCTCACCAGCATCACGGCGACGATCGTGCGGGAAGCAGCACGGGTCGCACCCAAGCTCGTGGCTGTAGATTGATTCGTGCGCACGCTCCTCATTCTGCTCGTCCGCGGATATCAGGTCACACTCTCGCCGATGCTGCCTCCGAGCTGCCGGTACATGCCGAGTTGTTCGGCGTATGCGATCGAGGCGCTTGAGAAGCACGGCGCGATGCGAGGCAGCTGGCTCGCGGCACGAAGGATCCTTCGCTGTCATCCCTTCCGGCCGGGCGGCTACGACCCGGTTCCATGACCGGTCATCATCCCCGCCGAACGCCCGCGCGATTCGGCGACGGACCAACTTCGACATGACGCGCAGGTACTCGTGCGCGCTGGTTCCATGACTCGACGCATTGCAATCGCCGCACTTCTGATCGGCCTGGTCCTTTGGCTCACGCCGCGACTTTTCCCGACGCCGCCGCGTCCTGCCCAGAAGACAGCGACTACAGCGACCGCCGGTTCCGCGAGCGCTGGACCGGAACGCGCGACCGCAGTCGCGGATAGCAACGCGGCCATCGATAGTGCTGCAGCGGCGCCGACCGGCGCAGGGGCGACCAGCGTGCCTAACGGCACAGTACGCCCGCCGGAGAGTACCGCGGACGCGACGGTGGGCACGGCGAAGCCTGACACGACCACCATCCGCGATTCCCTCGGCGAGGTTCGCTTCAGTTCGCGAGGCGCGGCATTGATCGGCGTGACTGCGGCGAAATACCGCTCG
>JAICUE010000125.1 GCA_025936015.1 Gemmatimonadaceae bacterium | reverse complement strand
GACGCGATCCGCCGTTATCGGTCGATTCCCGGCGATCCAGCGAGCCTCAGCTTCAACTCCGTGCTCGCCTTCACCGAGGATCGAGCCGGCGCGATCTGGGTGGCGACCGACGGAGGTGGACTCAACCGCTTCGATCGAGCGGCTGGCCGATTCACGCGCTTCACCACGCAGACGAGCAACATCAATTCGGATGCGGTGCTCGGCGTGACCGAGGACAAGTTCGGCCGACTCTGGATTGGCACATGGGCCGGAGGCATCAGCCGATTCGACCCCGAGCGCGGACGATTCACTGCCTTCACCACCGCGAACAGCAAGCTCGCTGACAACAACGTTTTTTCCGTGCACGTCGACCGCGACGGGATGCTCTGGGTCGGCACGTGGAGCAAGGGACTGCAGCGGCTGGACCCGGCGACGGGAACGTTCGAAAGTGTTCCGCTGGCGCGCCCCGGCACCGGCGAGTCGCTGATCCGCCACATCGGTGAGGCAGCGGATGGGACGCTGCTCATCGCGACCGACGGTGGAGGACTCATTGCCATGAATCCTCGAACGCTCGCGCTGCATCGTTACGGCACTGGCGGGAAACCGGGAACGGCCCTCGCCGCAAACACGGTCAACGCCGTGGTCGAGACGACTGGCGGAACTCTCTGGGCGGGAACGCCTAACGGTCTCGACCGGATCGATGGCGCGACCGGCGCCGTGGTCCATTACGGCGAATTGGATGGACTGCCGAGCGCCTACGTCGCCGGCCTTGCCGTCGATGGAAGCGGCGCCCTCTGGATCAGCACCGATCGCGGGCTGACCCGCTTCAATCCCGACACGAAGCGGATGAAGAACTACACCGTCGCTGACGGGCTGCAGGGAAGCGAGTACAACGCCGGCTCGTACTACCAGGACAGGCACGGAGCACTCTACTTCGGCGGCGCGAAGGGCTTCAACGTCCTTCGTCCTGATGCGATCACCGAGAATCTGCACGCGCCCCCGGTCGCCCTCACCGGCTTCCAGCTCTTCAACCGGCGCGTCGGCATCGGCGCGAAGGGCTCGCCACTGACGGCCGCGATCGGCTCGATCTCGCCGCTCGTGCTCGATCACGACCAGTCGGTATTCACGATCGAGTACGCGGGCCTCGACTACGCTGCTCCCGAAAAGAACGAGTATGCGTACAAGCTCGACGGACTGGATCACGACTGGAACATGGTCGGCCGGCAGCGGACCGCGTCGTACACCAATCTCGCGCCGGGGAACTACGTATTTCACGTGAAGGCGGCGAACAACGACGGCGTCTGGAACGAGGTGGGGACGTCGCTGGCGATCAGGATCATTCCCCCGTTCTGGCAACGCTGGTGGTTTCGCGGAATCATCCTTCTCGTCACCGGGGGAATTCTCTACCTGATCGTCCGCGCCGCCGGCGAACGGCGCCGCGGCCTCGAGGCAATGAACGCCACGCTCGCCGCGACCGCCGAGCGCGATCGCGCCAGCCAGCAGTACCTCGAGCGCAACGTGCTCGAGATCCTCGCCGCGATGGAGCGCTTCTCCGCGGGTGACCTCTCCGTCACGCTCGCCGACGGCGCCGACGACGCGATCGGCGACCTGCGTCGTGGAGTGAACGTCGCGGTGGCGAACATCCACGCGATGGTCCGCCAGGTCCGCGAAGTGCTCGACGCGACGGTGAAGACGAGCCGGGAGATTCACGCGAACACTGAAGCGCTGGCCGAGGGCGCCGAGGCACAGATCGACCAGGCGATGCTCGTCGCCGGCGCCGCCGAGCAGATGGCGCAGGCGGTGAACGGCAACGCGCGCTACGTCGCGGCAGCGGCCGAGATGGCGCAGAAATCGGGAAGTGAAGCGCACGAAGGCGGCCGCGTTGTCCGCAACACTTTCGACGGGATGGACCAGATCGTCACCGGAGTGACGGCGTCGGCGCGGGCCGTCGAAGCGTTAGGCAGGAGCAGCGCGCAGATCGGCGCGATCACCCGCTTCATCGACGAGATCGCCAGCCAGACCAACCTGCTTGCGCTCAACTCGGCGATCGAAGCTGCCCGGGCGGGAGAGCACGGCCGGGCGTTCGCGGTCGTCGCACTCGAGATGCAGCAGCTGGCCGAGCAGACCGCCAAGGCAACCCGCGAGATCGCCTCGGTCGTCACGCAGAACGATCGTGAGGTCGACACCGCGGTCGAGACGATGGGGCGCGTGACGACCCAGCTCGAGAACGGCCGGCACCTCGTCGATCAGGCGGCTGCTGCACTCGACGCGATCATCGCCAACTCCGAGCGCATGATGGCGAGCATCCAGCAGGTGCGCGCGTCGAGTGAGGAGCAGGCCTCGGCGACCGCGCACATCAGCGAGAACATCGAGACCATCTCGCAGGTGACGCGATCAGCGGCGAGCGGAAACCAGACGATCGCGACCTCCATCGACGCGCTGAGCCAGCTCATCGAAGACCTGCAGCATCAGGTTGCCCGCTTCCAGCTCGATCGCGACGCGGTTGCCGGCGGAGAGTTGCCGGCAGCGTCGCGGCCGCCCGCCGGTGTCACCGGAATCGGCAAACCCGCCTTGTAGGACTGCCCGTGCGCAGGCCATCTTTCCCTCGTGAGCACATTTCATCATCCCGACTTCAGCGCCGAGAAGTTCTCGCGCGCCCCTGACGCCCGCTTCGTGCCGGCGCCGGCGGACGGCGTCCTCCCCGAGGATTTCTTCTCGACCACCAACCTTCCGACGTATGTGAAGGTGAAGGGCAAGTGGCGGATGCCTAACGAGCCGCGGATGGATTCGATCCTCACCCTCGACGAATCGGGCGAGCTCTGGATCCGCGAGGGACGACGGCTGCGCAAGGGCGACCTCGTCGCCGTCGGCCACAAGGAAGACGGCAGCGACGGGATCTACGTCCATGCCTCGGCGTTCCTCGGCGAGACCGCCGACGGCGAGTTCAAGTTCATGACGAGCGAGGTCTCCCGCGAGAAGCCGATCGACTACGCGCTGATGGCCCGCATCCTCCTCGAGGAACGCGACCGCGGCGGATATCCGGTCTGGGTCGCCGGACCCGCGCTCGTCCACTCGCGCGCCCGCGCTGACATGGCCTGGTTCATCGACAATGGCTTCGTCGGCGCGATGCTCGCCGGCAACGCCGTCGCCGTCCACGACATCGAGGCGTCGATCTTCCGCACGACGTTAGGCATGACGTCGAGCGGAGAAGCGACCACCGGCGGGCACGGGCTGCACATGCGCGCGATCAACAAGGTGCGCGCGGCCGGCTCGATCGCGAAGGCGGTGGAGCAGGGGATCATTACCGACGGGATCATGTATGCCCTCGTGACGAACAAGGTGCCGTTCGTCCTCACCGGGTCGATCCGCGACGATGGTCCGCTTCCCGACGTCATCACCGACGCACTCGCGGCGCAGGACGCGATGCGCGCCCACGCGATCAAGGCGACGATGGCGATCCTCATCGCGACCGCGCTGCACGCGATCGCGACGGGCAACATGCTTCCGGCGTTCGTGACCGAAGCCGATGGCAGCCTCCGCGAGCTGGCGACGATCTGCGTCGACTCGTCGGAGTTCGTCGTCAGCAAGTTGAAGGACCGCGGCACCCATCAGGCCTTCGGTGTCGTCACGAACGCGCAGGACTTCATGCACATCCTGCGGCTCTACGTCGAGCGCGAGCTCGGGGTGCGTGAAGCCGCGAAGGCGAAGCCCGCAGTCGCCGCGCGGTGAGCCCCGCCCAGAAATCGGCGCCGCCCCCCGCGCCAACGGTCGACGCCCGCACTCGCTTCCTCCGCGAGATCGCCGCGCGAGTTCCGGCGACGCGCGTCACCGAGCTCTATCTCTTCCCGCCGATGCGCCAGGGCGGGGTCGAGAGCGGGGTCGCCGTGATCGCGCTCGCCGGCGACGACGATGCGTCGACGCGCCAGACCGTCTACACCGCGACCTATCGCCTGACGCAAAAAGGTCCCGATCGCGGGAAGTGGGAGGCATCGCTGCAGGCCGAGGCCGACGCGCCGCTGCTCACCGTCGGCGCCGTAGTCCGCGGCGTCCAGCGACGGAGTGGCGATGAGCTCGAGCCCGAGCGCCTAACGTCCGCCGAGCTCGCCGAGTTCGCGCCACCCGAGGACCACGCCTGACGACGGCGGCTTGAAAGGCGGAACGGCAACAGCGGCATTTTTTTACAGGAGCCACGGAGGGTTGGGAGAGCAACGACGACGGCGAGGCCTCCCGTCGCAAGGGCCTGAACAGATTTGGGGGCAAGCAGGGCGAGATGATCTCGCCCCGCTTGCCCCCAAGCTTTCATGGGCTGGTGTCGGAATCTTCGCTCGGCAAGCCTCTCCGTGCCTCCGAGCCTCCTGTAGATAATCCCGCCGTTGCCGCCGTCCCCCGCCGTCCCCGCCGTTCCTCGCCCCCTTAACGGCGGCGTCGCTCCACCCCGTCCGGCCGCTGGTCGCGCGGCAGCGCATAGCGCGACGTAATGAGCCGGTGCAGGTCGCGCGCGTCCTCGATCGTCTCGTTGGCGATGTCGAGTCCAGGCGGCGTGATCAGGAACGGCCTCACCTGGTCGCCGCCCGCCGAGCCGTGCGCCCCGACCTGGTCGTCGAACGAGACGATTTCGTAGCCGTCGTACGCCCCGAACAGCACGAGGTCGCCGCCGTTAGGCTGGTTCACCAGCGACTCGATCGCGCGCAGCACGTGTGGCTCGGTGCCGTAGACCACCAGCGGATCCTCGCCCTCGACCCGGGTGATCTTCGCGTCGCGAATCCATGACCGGCCGCGCTTGCCGACCGCGATCACGTCGCCGCGATCGCGCGAGAGCACCACGCCGATCCCGGGGTGATCGACCAGTGCCTGGCGCAGCGCCTCGCGCCGGACGTCGGCGCTGATGTCGACCGACTCGAGTGCGCGCTCGTCGTCGGCGAAGTAGATGAGCGCCAGCGACGAGCTGTAGGTGACGACGATCTCGTGCTTCGCTTCGACGCGGTACTTCTCCGGCACTATGATCTCGCGCAATCCGTACTGCTCCCTCACCCAGCGCCCGGCGCGCACCAGTGCGCGCCGGAATCGCCGTGCGCTCGGTGGCGCCGCGCCGGCAACCGTGTCGAAGGCGCGCGCACCGACCTCGGCGTACTCGCTCTGCTCGGCGAAGCTCGCCAGCGCGCTCTGCGCCTCGCGTTTCTGCTTCGCGGCGTAGCGGTCGAGGATCCGCTGCACCGTCGCACCGAGCGACTCGCCGTACTCGACCCGATAGCTCGCCGACGGCGTCATCCCGTGATCGGAGAGGATCACGAGGTCGTACGCGCGTCCCGGGCGCGAACGCATCATGCGCAGAATCTCGTTGATCCGGGCATCGGTGCGCCGCAGGTCGCGCAGCGCCGCCTTGCTCGACGGGCCGAAGTGGTGCGCGAGCTCGTCGTACTGCATGAACGTGCTGTAGATGATCGGCACGCCGAGGTAGACGTCGAGCAGGATCGCGATCGTCTGCAGCTCGCGGACGATCACGTTCGTCAGGATGCGGACGAAGGGAAAGATCCCCTCCGAGTGCGTTCGCCGTCGCGCCAACTCGCCGACGTTGCGCTCCCATTCCTCGCGCAGCCACTCGAGCACCGCCTGCAGCGCCATCCGCAGCATGCGGACGGGGTGGATGAGCATCAGGATCGCCATCCGTGTCCCGCCAAGACGGCGGTACACCGAGAGCCGAGCCCGCGTCGCGACGGTGAACGCCACGGTGCGCGCGTCGCCATCGAGCAGGTTCACGTAGCTCGATCCGCCGTAGAGCGCGCCCGGCGCGGCGATCCGGTCGCGGATGTACTGCACCCCCTGCGGCGCATTGCAGGTGATGACGCGGTGTGCTTGTTTGTCGTAGAACCGGAACGCGGGAATGCGATCGTTCTCGCCGTACATGATCCCCGCCTGGCAGTACGGGGTCGCGCTCGGCAGGCCGCAGAACCAGTGACGGACGGAGAAGCCCCGCTCGCGGAGCAGTCGCGCGATCGTCGGACAGTACCCGAGATCGAGCGCGCGCCGGAGGTCGGCGTGGCTCAGCGCATCGATTTGCAGCACGATGAGCCCGCGCCGCGCCGGCACCCGTCGCTCGCGACGGAACACCGAATACTTGAAGCGATAATACCAGCCGAGCAGCGATCGAACCGGCGGCTTTGCCGCGACGACGCGATCGGCACGGCTGCCACCACCAGGAGCGAGGTCAGGAGACGACATGCAGGACTCGGCGACGCTCGGCGTCGTGATCGCGTTCACGGCGGGGATCCTCAGCTTTCTTTCCCCGTGCGTGCTCCCCCTCGTGCCGAGCTATGTCACCTTCGTGACTGGTCTCTCGCTCGAGGATGTGTCGCGGTCCCGCCGTGTCGCGCTGATTCATTCGCTCCTGTTCGTCTGCGGATTCACGGCGATCTTCGTTGCCCTTGGCGCCGGCGCGACCGCGCTCGGCGTCCTGCTTGGCGCATATCGCGACCTGATCGCGCGCGTTGGCGGCGTTCTCCTGATCGTCTTCGGGCTGATCCTGCTCGAGGTGATCCGGATTCCGGCACTCGCGCGTGATCGTCGAATCTACCTCGCGGACAAGCCGGTCGGGTATCTCGGGAGCATCCTGGTCGGCATCGCCTTCGGCGCGGGATGGACGCCGTGCATCGGGCCCGTGCTCGGCGGCATCCTCTCGATGGCATCGGCGACGGCGAGCGTCGGACGCGGCGTCGGCCTGCTCCTCGCCTACTCGGCCGGGCTGGCGATTCCGTTCATTCTCGCGTCGCTGGCGATCGAGCGGTTTCTCTCGCTCTTCGTCCGCATGCGATCGTCGCTCGCCTGGATATCGCGCATCTCCGGCGTGCTGCTCATCGTCGTCGGCGTGCTGCTCGTCAGCGGCTGGTTCACCGCGCTGGCGACCTTCCTTCGCCAGCTGACACCCGCCGCGTTGCAGGGCCGGCTCTGACCGCGGAACGTTAGGCCTGACGCTCGACCGGCGGGGCCGCGTCCGGCAGCCACTCGGCGGTGCGGCGCAGCAGCTCGCGCACCGGCACCGGCTTGAGCAGCACGTCGCGACAGCCGGCGGCGTGACACCGCGCGACGGTCTTCGGGTCGTCGTGCCCGGTCAACGCGACCGTCAGCGGCGGAAGCGATGGCTTGCCCGCGAGCTCGGTCAATACGCTCAACCCGTCGCCGTCAGGCAGGGTCAGGTCGAGCAGCATCAGGTCCGGCCGCTCGGCCTCGCAGGCGCGCACCGCGCCCGCGACTGAATCGGCGATCGCTACCCGCCGCCCCGTTTCCTCGAACAACAGCTGCAGCGGCGCCGTGACGTGGCTGCTGTCGTCGACGATCAGCACCAGCGGGCGG
>JAICUE010000419.1 GCA_025936015.1 Gemmatimonadaceae bacterium | reverse complement strand
GCCAGTCGGCCGCGTCGCTCGAGCTCCTCGAGCGGGCGCGCGACCGCGTCTCGGAGTTCGTGAAGCTGATCGAGGAGATCGCGAACCAGACCAATCTCCTCGCGCTGAACGCGGCGATCGAAGCGGCGCGAGCGGGCGAACATGGGCGCGGCTTCGCGGTGGTCGCCGACGAGGTGCGACTCCTCGCCGCGCGCTCGACCGGCTCGGCGCAGGAAGTCGCCGAGTCGGTGGACGCGGTTCGCCGCGCGATCGACGAAGTGCGCCAGCGGATGAGCCGCGGCAGTGCGCGCATCGCCGACGTCAGCGACGTCTCGGCGGCGGGGCGCGATGCGCTCGCGGCGATCATGAGCGGCTTCGGCTCGATGACCGACTTCGTCTCGCAGATCGCCCCGCGAGTGGACGAGCAGGGTCACTCGATCCAGCGCCATCTCGCCGCGGTTCGCGAGATCCAGTCGATCGCCGACGCCGCGCTCGAGAAGGCGTCGCGCAACGCCGCCGCGACGGTCGAACAAGTCGGTGCGACCGAGGCGCTGACCAACACCAGCCGTCATCTCACGCAGTCCGCGAGCACGCTGGCCTCGCTCGCCGCCCGCTTCCGCGTCAGCGATTGAACTGGCGCGATCGTCAGGCAGCGCGCGCTGCCTGACGATCGATGATGCTAGTGCTTCGTCGTGATCAGGATCGCGCCGCCACCGGCGATGGTGCCGTAACGCTGCGTCGCCTGCATCGAGTCGAGATACTGGATGGAGAAGAGCCCGCTCGCGGTGATGTTGTGGAGCGCCGTGATGGTGCCGGCCTGGACGCCATCGACGTAGACCAGCGGCGTCGGCGGCGCATCATTGTGCGGCGAGACACCGCCATGGCTCTGCAGGAACGCTGGGCGTAGCTCTTCGATCACCTGATAGGCGTCGGTCCCGCTCACCGTCGCGATCTCATCCGCGGTGATCAGGTTGCGGTTCTTCGGTGCGGCCTTGCCGGTCTGCGGCTGGGCGCATGCGGTGATTGCGAACAGCGAGAGCGCGGCGATGAACGTTTTTGTCATGGTGTCGTCCGGTGTGAAGCGTTAGTGCTTGGTGGTGATCATGATGGCACCGCCGTCGTTGCCGATGCCGAAGCGCTGGGTCGCGTCGATCGCGCTGAGGTATTCGATGGAGACGATCCCGAGCGTCGGTATGCTGGCCAGCGTCTGCACTGCGCCGTACCGCATTCCGTCGATGTATACGATCGGCGTCGGAGGATCGGTGTTCTGCAGCGACTGCGTGCCGCGCGTCCGCAGGAACGCCGGACGCAGCCGCTCGACCGCGTCGTAGGCGTTTGCCGCGTTCGAGTTCGCGATCTCCTCAGCGGTGATGCGATTGCGATCCACCGGCGTGGCGTGACTCGACCGCCCGCCGCACGCACCCATCGTCAGCAGCGCGGCCACGGCGATTGTCAGTGTGCGCATGGTTCCTCCCGGAGGCGCTCGCCGCGAACATAATGTTCGGTGCGACGCGTGCGGAAGGGGCGATTCGTCACACGAACGACCGCCCATCGAGACCGGGCGGGGCGGCGATGCCGAGTACGTCCAACGCGCTCGGCATCACGTCGACGGTCCGCCGCGCGGCACGCCGCGGCGGCCGATTGAGCAGCAACGGCACCAGCATGTGCTCGCGGTGCAGCGCCCCGTGCGACGAGCGATGCGGGATCGGTTCGTAGCGCGCCCGAAAATCCCAGCCGCGGTTTGCCGAGAGGATGATCTCTCCCGACCGCGACGCGCCAGCGAGGTGGGCAATCTGCACCACCGAGTCGGGATAGTCCGTCGCGATCGTCGCCTCGTACGCGTCGTCGGCGCTTACCGCGCCGAGCGGCCCGCCGACGCCTAACGGATCACCGTCGGCCGGGCGGTACGAGTAGCGTGTCGCGCCATCGAGCGCTGCCGCCATCTCGACGATCGCGCGCCCGCGCGTCGCGCTGACGACCTCGCATCGCGTCGGCGAGTGCGGCAGTAGCGCGAGATCAACCGACGGCCGTTGCACGAGCAATTTCGCGAAATCAGTCCACCGTGCGCCGAGTGCCGGCCACCACGGGCGCGCCGGCGCGTCGAGATCGAGATAGAGATGCGCCATCGCGTTCCCGCTGACCATCACCGCGACGTCCGGATGCGCGCGATAGATCCACGGATGCGCGACGACCCGGTATCCCATCTCCTCGATCGCGCCGGCGAGATCGTCATGATTGCTCACCGGCGAGTGGCCGTGATCGCTCACGATCCAGAGATGCGTCTCGTCCCACCAGCCACCGCGTTCGGCGTCGTCGCGCAGCTCGGCGGCGACATCGTCGACGATCCGCATCGCGTCGTCGACGAGACCGTGATCGTGTCCCTCCGCGTGCGACGCCTTGTCGATGCCGGTGAGCGCGGCGAAGACGAAATCAGGACGATCCTCACGCACCCGGCGCGTGATCACGTGTCCCATCGCCCGATCGATGTCGAGCCAGCGCGCTGCGTCGCCGGAGAAATGCGTGCGTGCCGCGCGCAGTGCGAACCGTGCGCCGCCGCCGAGTCGATTCTTCTTCGCGAGCCCGCGCTGGATCACGCTCAGCGAGCCGAGCGCGCGCGGCGCGAGCTCGAACATCGTCGGCGCATCGGCGGCGATGTCGCGATCGACATGCCGCATCTCGTGGCCGACGTAGCTCCGCGTGTAGTGGGGAAACGACGCCTGCGACCGCGACCGGTCGAACCATCGCAGCGCAGGCAATCCGACGGGGCCGGGAAAGCGGCCGAGCAGGAACGGCGCGTAGGCCGGGCCGGTCACCGATGGAAACGTCGACGTGACCGTCTGCGCGGCGCCCTCTGCCCGCAACCGCGCGAGCGCGGGGAGTCTCCCGGCATCGATCGCTTCAGCCAGGCTGTCCGGACGCGCACCGTCGGCGACGAGAATGATCAGCACGAGGGAATGTACCGCCTCGAGGCGCCTGG
>JAICUE010000244.1 GCA_025936015.1 Gemmatimonadaceae bacterium | reverse complement strand
CTTCAGGATAGCCGTCGACGTGCCAGTCCTTGATCAGCCCCGACACCGCGTACGACAGGCCATGCGGCAGATGACAGCCGGCCGCATTGAATGCGATGCCCGCGAGCATCGCCGCGTACATCATCTCGGTGCGCGCCTCGGCGTCGGAAGCGTCGTCCACCGCACGCACCAGATACTGGCCGACGCTCGTCAGCGCCTGCGTTGCCAGTGCATCCGAAAAGGGATTCGCGCCCTGCGAGACCGGCCGGCGAATCCCTTGCGCGGGATTGAGACGGCGCGGATAGAGGCGGGCGGTGATCGATTCGAGCGCATGGCTCATGCAATCGAAGCCGGTCGATGCAACGACGTTGGCCGGCAGCGAGCGCGTGACATCGGGGTCGACGAGCGCGATCGTCGGGATCAGCCGGCGCGAGATGATGCCGGTCTTCGCGTTCATCGATGTGAGCGTGAAAATCGCGATGCCCGTCGTCTCGGAACCCGTGCCCGATGTCGTGGGGCAGGCAATGTGCGGCTTGACGGGCCCGGGCACGCGCTGCCCGGCGCCGATCGGCGCGTTCACGTAGGTCATGAACTCGGCCGGCTGGCTTGCGTACAGGTTGGCCGCCTTGCACGTGTCCATCACGGAACCGCCGCCCACCGACACGTAACCGTCGACGTTGCTCTCACGCGCGACGCGGGCCGCTTCCTGCAGCGATTTGTCGGTGGGCTCGATGACGACTTCGTCATACACGACGCAATCGACATTCGCGACGGCGAGCGACGCCGTCACCTTCGCGACATGCTCGCCGCTTGCGAGACGCCGGTCGGTGAAGAGCGCGACGCGCTTCAATCCGAGCTCCGCCGCATTGTCGCCGGCTTCGGCGAGGACACCGGGGCCGAACGTGAACGTCGGCATACCGAGCGTGAATCCGCGATCGCTGCCTTCGAGGGCGGCGAAATCGGCGTGACAGCAGGCCATGGTCAATCTCCTTAGGCGGGGTCGGGTCGAAGCGCTAGCTCACCGCGCCGAGGCCGTATGCGGCGTAACGAGGGGAACGCGGGGGAAATAGCCCGCGTATCGCCCGGCATCGCGGGTGAGGATGCCGCAGCCCGCGACGGCGGCATGCGCGCCGATGAAGAAATCGGCGAGGACGTTACTTCGATTTCCTCCGGCGCGCCGATATTTCACGAAGGCCCGTCCCGCGAGAAAGAGCGCCGCTCGCGGGATCTCGTGGAACAGAAGGCTCATCTTCGCAATGGCATCGTCCAGTGCGTCGACGGATTCGAACACCAATGACAGTTCGGCGTAGATCACCGGGTTGACGGTGAGCGCATGCACTTGTGCCTGCGCGCGAAGCTGCCGCACCGACCAATCGGCCCAGACGGGATCGTCTTCAAGGACATCGACGAGAACGTTCGTGTCGACGAGCAGCACGAAGGATGCTCACTGGTCACCGCGCAACAGCGCCATCAGCTCGTCGGTGCGCCACTTGACCTGCGCCTTGCCTCGCGCCGACTCGAACCGATCGCGTTTGGCCGTCGATCTCGGCGCGGCCTTTTGAAGCACGACCTGGCCGGTGGAATCGACGGCAAAATCGACGCGGTCGCCGGGCGCGAGCCGTAACGCCTCGCGCACTCGCTTCGGAATCGTCACCTGGCCCTTGCTGGTTATCGTAGTGGCCATCGCGTGTTCCCGTGAGTAATACCAGATATCGTATGGTATTACTTACCGGCGACCGATGCCAGGAGACGTCGCTCGAGCCAGCCCAGCTCATCCGTCGCCCGCGAGAATCGCGGCCGCTGCTTTCTCGGCAATCATCACGACGGGCACGTTGGTGTTGCCGGACACGAGCGTCGGCATGATGCCGCAGTCGATGACGCGCAAGCGCTCGAGGCCGTGCACGCGCAACTCCGGGTCGACCACCGCCCTCGGGTCGCGCGCCGGTCCCATGCGCGTGGTACCGCTCGGGTGGAAGATCGTTCCGCCCGTATTCTTCACGAATTCGAGGAGCTCGTCGTCGCTGTTCACCTGCGGCCCCGGCCGGTATTCGCTTTCGACGTACGGCTGCAGTGCATGCGTCGCCGCAAGTGCCCGCGCGAGGCGAATGCCGGCCACGATCGTCGCCCGGTCTTCGGGCGTCGACAGATAGTGCGGCTGCATCGCGGGCGGCTCGAGCGGGTTCGTCGACTTGATGCGCACCGTGCCGCGCGACGTCGGCCGCAATTGACACACCGACATCGTGAAGGCCGAGAACGTGTGCACCGGCGAGCCCGCCATGTCGGACGACAGCGTCGCGAAGTGGAACTGGACGTCGGGCCGCGTCGCACCGGGCATCGCGCGGGCGAAGATGCCGCCCTGGTTGATGCCGATTGCCATCGGTCCACGACGGCGAAAGACGTAGTCGATCCCCATGGCGAGCTTGCCGCCGAGCGTGCGCAGCGCATCGTTGGTGGTGATCGGCTGCGTGCAGCGGAAAATCGCGCGCGCCTGCAGATGATCCTGCAGGTTTTCGCCGACGCCTTCGAGCGCATGCTGCACCGGAATGCCGAGCGATAGCAAAAGCGGCGGCGGACCGATGCCGGACAACTGCAGCAACTGCGGCGATTGCAGCGCCCCGGCCGAGAGGATCACTTCGCGGTTCGCGCCCACGGTGCGCTCGGTGCCGCCCTGGCGATACACGACACCCGTTGCGCGCCGATTCTCGAGCACGATGCGCGTCGCGTGCGCATTCGTCTCGACATGCAGGTTGCGCCGTGCGCGCGCGGGCTTCAGATAGGCGACGGCCGTCGAGCAACGCCGGCCGTTGCGCGTCGTCAGTTGATAGTAGCCGGCACCTTCCTGCGCGGCGCCGTTGAAATCGTCATTGGCCGGAATGCCGAGCTCACCGGCGCCGGCGATCATCGCCTCGATCAGCGGATGGGCAGCGCCGATGTCCGACGCCCACAGCGGGCCGTCTGCGCCGTGCCATTCGCTGGCCCCGCGCACGTTGTGCTCGAGCCGCTTGAACCACGGCAGCACATCGGCGTAGCTCCAGCCGGTGTTTCCCGCCGCCGCCCACGCGTCGTAATCCTCGCGCTGGCCACGGATGGAAATGAGCCCGTTGATCGCCGAGCTGCCGCCGAGCGTGCGCCCGCGGGGCCAGTACACCTTGCGCCCGTTCATCGCCGGCTCGGGCTCGGTGTAGAAACCCCAGTTGACGACCGGATGGAACATCGTCTTCGCATAGCCGATCGGGATGTGGATCCACGGATAGGTGTCGCGCGGACCGGCCTCGAGCAGCAGGACCGTGTAGCGGCCGTCCTCGGAAAGCCGATTCGCGAGCACGCAGCCGGCCGATCCGGCGCCGACGACGACATAATCGAAACTTGCGGTGGCGGGCGGCATTCGAAGGAGGGATGCGTGTGCGTACGCCGCCGCGATCGGCGCCGGGTTTGCGGCGACAAGCAACTGATTCTAAAGGAGGCCGCGAAGGCGCGCGGCGGACGCGCGCGCGTTGGCCCCGAATTTGACCGGCTTCCCGTCCAACTGCTACAATCGCGCGTTTCGACGGAGGGGTTCCCGAGCGGTCAAAGGGAGCAGACTGTAAATCTGCCGGCTCTGCCTTCGAAGGTTCGAATCCTTCCCCCTCCACCAGGGATCAGAGGACAGGGATCAGGTATCAGAGGCGGCGGCGTTTCCGGTGGCGGCGCATCGAGCGCCGATGTACTGATCCCTGATGCCCGATACCTGATGCCTGACAAGCGGGTGTAGCTCAATGGTAGAGCAGAAGCCTTCCAAGCTTACGACGAGGGTTCGATTCCCTTCACCCGCTCCAGGATTGCAGGAAGGTGTACCGAATTCGCGGTTACGAACGAGCGCCCATGTAGCTCAGTGGTAGAGCACTCCCTTGGTAAGGGAGAGGTCGTGCGTTCAATCCGCACCATGGGCACCAGAGCTGTAGCGGCCAAAAGTGGACCCCTACTTTTGGCCGGATAAGTTAGCGTCGAATCGCGGGCGAAGCCCGTCGATTCGACGGGAAATTCAACGATTGGGTCGGAGACTTCGATGGCAAAAAGCAAATTCGAGCGGACGAAGCCGCACGTGAACGTGGGGACGATTGGTCACGTGGATCACGGGAAGACGACGCTGACGGCGGCGATCACGTCGGTGCTGTCGAAGAAGTTCGGAGGCGAGGCGAAGGCGTACGACCAGATCGACAACGCGCCGGAGGAGAAGGCGCGGGGGATCACGATCAACACGGCGCACGTGGAGTACGAGACGGCGAAGCGGCACTACGCGCACGTGGACTGTCCGGGGCACGCGGACTACGTGAAGAACATGATCACGGGCGCGGCGCAGATGGACGGGGCGATCCTGGTGGTGAGTGCGGCGGACGGGCCGATGCCGCAGACGCGGGAGCACATTCTGCTGGCGCGCCAGGTGGGGGTGCCGTACATCGTGGTGTACCTGAACAAGGCGGACATGGTCGACGATGCGGAGCTTTTGGAGCTGGTCGAGATGGAGGTGCGGGAGCTGTTGTCGAAGTACCAGTTTCCTGGGGACGACACGCCGATCGTGATCGGGTCGGCGAAGCTGGCGCTGGAGGGGGACAAGGGCGAGCTGGGCGAGGGCTCGCTCATGAAGCTCGCCGATGCGCTGGACAGGTATATACCGCAGCCGCAGCGGCTGGTGGACGGTCCGTTCCTGATGCCGGTGGAGGACGTGTTCTCGATATCGGGTCGGGGGACGGTGGTGACCGGTCGGGTGGAGCGCGGGGTGGTGAAGGTGGGCGAGAACCTGGAGATCGTGGGCCTGAAGCCGACGTTGCAGACGGTGTGCACGGGGGTGGAGATGTTTCGCAAGCTGTTGGACCAGGGTCAGGCGGGGGACACCGTGGGGGTGCTGCTGCGGGGCACGAAGCGGGAGGAA
This sequence comes from Gemmatimonadaceae bacterium, assembly GCA_025936015.1. Lineage (GTDB taxonomy): Bacteria > Gemmatimonadota > Gemmatimonadetes > Gemmatimonadales > Gemmatimonadaceae > JABFXC01. Next base: position 138 of record JAICUE010000244.1, on the reverse strand, counting down.
GTGGAGCGGGGTCAGGTGCTGGCGAAGCCGGGGTCGATCACGCCGCACACGAAGTTCAGCTGCGAGGTGTACGTGCTAAGCAAGGAGGAGGGGGGTCGGCACACGCCGTTTTTCAATGGCTACCGGCCGCAGTTTTAT
>JAICUE010000265.1 GCA_025936015.1 Gemmatimonadaceae bacterium | reverse complement strand
TAGTCGAGAGTCGACGCTGCCTGATAGTCGACAGTCGAAGACGACGAGAGTCGACACTGCCCGCTCCGCGGGGTTGTTCCGTTTTGACGCGCCGCCCTTCTCACTCGGCGTGGCCCAGCGGTTTCGACAATCGGTATTCCGACTCTCGACTCTCCTGCAGCTTCGACTCTCGACTCTCCGGCAGCTTCGACTATCGACTGTCAATGCAGCTTCGACTCCCGACTATCGAGGAAGTGTCGGCTATCGACTCTCGCTGTGTCCCAGGGTTGCCAGCGAGTAAGTTCTGCGTATGCGTATCGCCTTTGCTCTTTTTGCTGACGCGGCGAACCTCTCGCAGGAGGGGAAGCTCAACGTGCTGGGTGTGTTCGACGCTGTGCAGGTCGGGCAGGTGCCGGCGATTCATCCGCGCGCGCACCTCGTCGCGCGCATCGTCGGGTCGCGCGGCGATGCCGGCGCGCACGTCATGACGCTCACCTGGCGGAATCCGTCGGGAGAGACGCTCTGGTCGAGCAATGGAGAGCTGCGGATCGATCCACCGCCGCAGGGGATCGAGGCGATGGACCTGCCGTTCATCGCCGCGCTCGACCTGCCACTCGACCAGGCCGGGATCTACGCGCTCACGATCGACATCGGCGGCGCGCAGATGGCGAGCGTGCCCCTGCAGGTCCGATCGGCGGGACCGCCGCCGGGGCCGATGATCCCCGGCGGACCGCTCGTCAGCTAGCGGCCGCGACCCGGCGGGCGCCGGTGAAGCGCGCGCGGAGCTTCTCGACGTAGAGGTCGTCGGTGTCGTCGAGCCGCTCGATCGCGAAGCCTCCCCTGCCTAACGCGGCGTGGACCATCGTCCGGTCGCCGAGCGCGATGCCGACGTGCGTCACGCGCTTGTCGTCGCGGTCGGAGAAGAAGAGGAGGTCGCCGGCGCGAAGGGCGAGCGGGTCGCTGCCGGCGTCCGCACCCACGCTCGCCTGCTGCCACGCGTCGCGCGGCAGGACGATCCCGTGCAGCCGGAACGCGGTCTGGACGAGCCCCGAGCAGTCCGCGCCCCACGGCGTGACGCCGCCCCAGAGATACGACGTTCCCTCGAAGATCACCGCCGCTGTTCGCGCCGCGGCCGCGGGATCGGCGGGATACTCGCGGCGCAGCGCGTCGAGTGCGAGCGCGCGGCCGCTCTCGATGGTGTCCTCGGGGAGCAGCAACGCCGCCGGCGGCAGCACGCGCCGCCGCTCACCCGCGTTGCGGACGATGCAGCCGAGCGACGTCAGCCGCTGCTCGGCGGTGGCGACGATCGCGACCGGCGCGAGAAAGCCGGCGTGAACCCAGCCGGCGTACCCATCGTCGCCGCGGAGCTGATGCCAGTCACCCGACGACTCGACGACCGCCGACGTGTGGCCACCTAACGCCTGCGACAGCTGCGGACTCGACACCTTCGGCTCGGCGTGCATCGGCGCGTAGGAGCCGATGACGACGACGTGCTTGCTCATCGCGGGTACGCCCCGGCGAAGGGATCACCCTCGTCGGCGAGTCCGGGGATCCCATCGCGGCCGCGGGCGAGCCTGACCGCGCGCTCGATCGCTTCCTCGAGCGCGCAGGCGGCGAGCACGCCGGCCGCGACCGGATCTCCCGGCTCTCCGTCGAGCGGCGCGAGCGCGAAGACGATGTCGCCGTCGAAGGCGGTGCCGGCGGGGGTGACGCGGCGGTGCAGCCCGGCGGTCGCCGCTTCGGCGACCGCGGCGAGATCGGCGCGGGAGAAGGCACTGCTCACCGCGACCACCGCGAGCGTCGTGTTCACCGGCGCCGGCGTCTCGGCGGCAAACCCGCGCGGCGCGCCGGCGGCGAGGATCGCGATCGAGTCGGCGAAGCCGCCGCCCTCGGCGCGCGCGCCGGCGATGATTCGTCCGCGCCCGTCGCGAACGTCGCCTAACGCGTTTACGACGGCGACGGCGCCAGCGACGAGATGGCCGGCGCGGGCGGTGGCGCAGCCGAAGCCGCCCTTCATCGCGCATCCCGGGCCGGCCGCCTTGCCGACCGTCGCCCCGGTGCCGGCGCCGACGCTCCCCTCGGCGATCTGGTCGGCCCGGGCGACGTCGCACGCCTCGTATGCCATCGCCGCGCTCGGCCGCGCCGCGAAGCTGCCTAACGGCGCGAGGTCGAAGATCACCGCCGCGGGAACGATCGGGACGACGCCCTGGCCGACGGAGAAGCCGCGCCCGCGTTCTTCCATCCAGCGCATCACGCCGGCAGCGGCGTCGAGGCCGTAGGCCGAGCCGCCGGTGAGGAAGATCGCGTCGATCCGGTCGACGAGATGATGCGTCGTCAGCGGGAGGAGGTCGCGCGTGCCCGTCGCCCGGCCGACGACCGCGGCCGCGCCGCGCATCGCTCCCTCGACGGGGCGCACGACCGTGCACCCCGTCGCGCCCTCCTCGTCCGTCGAATGTCCGACGGCGACGCCGAGCGAAGCGAAGCTGGGGAGCGTGTCGATCCGGATCGCGCCGTGCGGAGGGGTCACTTGCGGGTGGCGCCTCCCGCCTGCTCGTCGCGCAGCTCCTGGCACACCTTGCACAGCGTCACGCCACGGAAGCTGCAGATCATGCAGATGAAGGTACCGCAATCGACGCAGGGGTAGCCCTCGGATGCGCGCTCCTCTTTCCCGCAGGAGCGGCAGACCATCATGTCACGTTCCTTGAGCTCGGTCATCGTTGCGCGTCCAGATTGTAGTCCTTGATCTTCTTGATCAGCGTCGCGCGCGAGATGCCGAGCTCGCGCGCCGCCCGCGTCCGGTTGCCGTCGTGCGCACGCAGCGTTCGCTCCATGTGAATCCGCTCCACTTCCTCGAGCGACTTCGGCGTGTAGTGGCTGACGGTCGCGCCGCTCGCGTCACGAACTTCAGACGGAAGATGCATCGGAAGAATCTCGGCCGCTCCGCGCGCCATGATCATCGCCCGCTCGAGCACGTTTCGCAGCTCACGAATGTTGCCCGTCCACGCGTACTTGAGCAAGCGCTCGAGCGCGGCGTCGGACACGCTCGCCGGCGCGTCGGTGAGCTGCGGATGCAGCTCGTCGAGCACCGCACCGATCAGCTGCACCAGGTCCTCGCGGGCGCGGGCACGCAGCGGCGGGAGTGTGATCGGCATCACGCTCAGCCGATAATACAGGTCTTCGCGAAAGCGTCCGGCGGTGACCTCGTTGACGAGATCCTTGCTCGTCGCCGCGATCAACCGTACTTCGACGCGGACCTCTTCCGTCCCTCCGAGGCGGCGGAAGCTCTTGCCTTCGAGCACGCGCAGCAGCTTCGGCTGGAGCGCCGCGTCGAGGTCGGCGACCTCGTCGAGGAAGAGCGAGCCGCCGTTCGCGATCTCGACCAGCCCGAGCTTCCGCTCGCGGGCGTCGCCTAACGCTTCCTTCTCGTGGCCGAACAGCTCGGAATCGAGCATCGTCGACGACATGCTCGCGCAGTTGACCTCGACGAACGGGCGCGCCGCCCGCGGGCTCAGCGTGTGAATCAGCTCGGCGACGCGCCCCTTCCCCGTCCCGCTCTCGCCGAGCAGGAGCGCGGTCGTCTTCTCGCTGCGGGCGAGCAGTCCGATCTGGGTGGCAACGTCGGTCATCGCCGGCGAGACGCCGAGCAATGCGCCGCCGGCGGTGCTCTCCCCGCGGCGCGTCGTCAGGAAGCGGTTCATCTCGCGCAGCTTCGCCTTCTCGAGCGCGCGATCGGCGGCGGCGCCGAGGTGCGCGAGCTCGACCGGCTTCGGAAGGAAATTCTCCGCACCGGCGCGCATCGATTCGACCGCGACCTCGATGTCGCCCTGGCCGGTGATCATGATGACCACTGCCTGCTCGGCCTGCAGCGTCGCCAGCACGTCGAGTCCGGACGCGTCGGGGAGGTGGAGGTCGAGCAGGACGAGGTCGGGTCGCGCGCGATGGTACGAGGCGAGTCCGTCGGCCGCGCTGTGGGCGACGAGCACCTCGTGCCGCGACCGCTCGAAGAAGCGGGCGAGCGTCGCGGTGATGTCCGGCTCGTCGTCGATGATGAGAATGATCGCCATCAGGCTGCTGCCTCGGAGATGAGCCGCGCAACGTCGTCGAGGACGAACGGCTTGCTGATGTAGGGGCGGCCACTCGCCGCGATGAAGTCGCCTAACGCGCCGCTGTGCGCGTCGCCGGTGACGAAGATGACGCGAGCCGCCATCGCCGGATCGCTGGCCAGCAGCTTCTTGTAGACTGCGTCGCCGGCGACATCGGGCATCCGGAGGTCGAGCAGGATCGCGTCGTACTGGTGCGCGCGCATCCGTTCGGTCGCCTCGAGTCCCGAACTGACGATGTCGACCTTGTGACCCAGCGAGCGGAGGAAGAGCTGCAGCGCCTCGCGTACCGAGCTCTCGTCGTCGGCGACGAGGATGCGCCACTTGCGCGCACTGTCGGTGTTCCCCGCGTCGGCCGCGCCCTGCTCTGCCGCCGGCGGCGCGATGCGCGGAAGCTCGACGGTGAACGTCGCGCCGGCGCCCGGCGTCGACGTGACGTCGATCCGGCCGCCATGCTCGCGGACGATGCCGTCGGAGATCGAGAGCCCGAGTCCCGTCCCCTTCCCGACGGCCTTCGTCGTGAAAAAGGGAGTGAACACCTTGTCGATCGACCGCTCGTCGATTCCCGGGCCGCTGTCGCTGACGCGAAGCACGAGCGTCTCGCCGTCGAGCAGCGTCTCGAAGCTGATCTTTCGCTCGCCC
>JAICUE010000333.1 GCA_025936015.1 Gemmatimonadaceae bacterium | reverse complement strand
GGCCCCATCGGGATCACTGCCGGGTATAACGACCGGACGCAGCCGAAGGCGCAGCTGTACTACAATGACGTCTACCGCGCCTCGGGCCTGGCGGTGGACCCTAACGTCACGAGCGGGACGGTCTGTCTCCAGATGTCGGGAGTGTCGACGCTGCACCTCCGCGGCGGGCGGTGGGTTCAGGAGCAGGAAGAATGCAAGACACCGAGCTTCCAGCCCGCGCGACGACAGAAGCTGTCGGACAAGATCGTGCTGCTCTTCTCGATCGGGCAGGCGTTCTGACACGCGGCGCGATTTCACCGTAGCTTCGCGCAGCCGCGCGTCGTCGCACGCGGTACTGGTTTAGCGCTGTTTCACTGGACACGGATTCAGACCGGATAAATGGCAGGGATGTCGCGGCGACGATTCGTCGCTCTCGTGAGTGGGCTCTCGCTCGTCGTGCTCGGCCTGGTGGTCGGGCTCGTCGTCGTGCTCATCACGCAGACGCCGTACGGCCGCGACAAGGTCCGCGACATCATCGTCGGTCGCATCCGGCCGGCGGTGCATGGGCGGATGTACGTCGGCGACATCCACGGCGGGCTGCTCGGCGGCGTGATCATCGACTCGCTCGAGATCCGCGATCCCGACGATTCGCTGCTGCTCGCCAGCGGACCGATCAAGCTCGATTACAACCCGCGCGATCTCGTCGACAAGCGCGTGCTGCTCTCGCACGCCGAGCTGACGCGGCCGGTGTTCTATGCCCGTCGCCATGCCGACGGAGAGTGGAACTTCCGCCGGACCTTCCCGGGGAGCGGCAAGAAGAAGGCGCCGATTCCCGGACAGCGCGGCTTCGGCGATTACATCGTCGCCGATTCGGTGACGGTCAAGGATGGCAGCTTCATCCTGACGATGCCGTGGCATCCCCCCGATTCGCTTCGCGGCGCCCAGCGTGACAGCTCGATCCGCTACAACCTCAGCTCGAAGGAGCACGAGGTTCGGAAGAGCGGCGAGGGCTACGCGAAGACCTGGCGTTGGAGCGGGATCAACGTCGAGTCGCCTTACGTTCGCATCGCCGATCCCGACAGCGTCGGCCAGCTCTACACGGCAGCGACGATGTCGATGAACGAGACCGATCCCCCGTTCAGCTTCACGAACGTGCGCGCCGTCGCCCGCGTGCACGGCGATTCCATCTGGCTCGACGTGCCGCACTGGGATCTTCCCGGTTCGAATGGAAGCGCGCGCGGCAAGGTCGTGTGGGGGAGCGGACTGCCGGTGCGCTACGCGATCAACGTCGTCGGCGATTCGCTCTCGCTTGCCGACGTCGCGTGGGTGTATCCGACGCTGCCGACTGACGGGGGCGGGCACGCGCACCTCCGCATCGTCAACGATCCGAAGAACCTCGACGTCATCGAGTACCAGCTGTCGCAGATGGACGTGCGAAGCACGAAGTCGCACCTCACCGGCGCGATGACCTTCGCGGTCGGCGGTCCGGTGCTGGCGGTAAAGAATCTCGACGTCGTCGCGACCCCGATCGATTTCGCCTTTATCCGCGCGCTCAACGGCAAGCCATTTCCGGTCGATTGGCAGGGGACGATTTCCGGGACGCTCAAGGCCGCGGGCGGTCCGTTGAATCGCTTCAAGGTCGACGCGGCGAATCTCGTGTTCCGCGATGCGCACGTGCCCGGCGCTGAGACCAGAGCGACGGCGAAGGGTGAGCTCGACATTCTCTATCCCGCGTTCACCGTCTTCCGCGGCCTCGACGTCAACGTCGGGAGCGGAGACCTGCGCAGCATCCAGTATCTCTACCCGAACTTCCCGCGGTTGCACGGGACGATCTCGGGAACGGCGACGCTCGATTCGTCGTGGCTCGACGTACGCTTCCGGAACGGCGACCTGACGTGGCATGACGGACCAGGCGAGCCGACCCACGTGACCGGCGATGGTCGCGTCACGTACGGCGAGACGTTCATGACGTACGACATGACGCTCGACGCGAAGACGCTCTCGCTCACCGAGCTTGCGCAGTCGTATCCGATGCTGCCGGTGCGAGGTCTCGTGAGCGGCCCGGCGCGCATCGCCGGCACGACCGAAGCACTCGACGTGAACACGACGCTCACCGGCGCGGCTGGGACAGTCGCCTTCAACGGCCGTCTCGACACGTATCCGCCGGGCTACACGATGCGCGGGCAGACGACGCTCACGCATCTCGACATGCGCACGCTGCTCGAGCGCGCTGATCTCCCGTCGACTGACCTGAGCGCGACCTTCGACACCGACATCAGCGGTGACTCGCTGGCCAACCTCTCCGGCCGAGTCGCCGCGCTCGTCACGCCGGGATCGGTGGTCGACGGGGTGCGCATCTTCTCGGGACGGGCGCGGCTCGTCGCCGATGCCGGGCGGCTTCGCGTCGACACGCTGTCGCTCGAGACGACCGCCGCGACGGTGTTCGCGTCGGGTGGACTTGGACTCGATCCCGCGGTGCGCGACTCGCTGCGCGTCGCGATCTTCGTCGACTCGTTAGGCGGGCTTCGTCGCTGGGTCGCGACCAACGTGGCGACCGACTCGCTCGAGGGATCCTTCTCGGTGACGGGGACGCTGACCGGCTCCCTCCGCTCGCTCGACGCGCGCGGCACGCTCGCCGCGGCGTCGCTCTATCGCGCCGGGACGACGGCGTCGGCGATCAAGGGGACGTTCGCACTCCGCGACGTCACCGCTTCACCGTCCGGCGACGTGATCGTCGGGATCGACTCGGCGCACATCGGCGGGATCGCGATTGCCCGAATGGACGGACTCGTCTCCCTCGACGGCCCGGGCCATGGCAAGGTGTCGCTCGAGGCACGCGAGACGACCGGCCAGACCGCGCGCGCCGCGGCCGAGCTCACGATGCATGGCGACACGATCGACACGAGGCTCGACTCGTTGACGCTCGTCGCCGACACGAGCGCCAACGGGAGCAAGTGGCGGTTGACCGCGCCGGCGCAGGTGGTCGCGTCATCGACCTCGATCGACGTCGCGCCGATGCGCTTCGAGGACGGCAAGGGAGGGAGCATCGCCTTCGCCGCGCAGCTGCCGACAGCGGCGCCGATCGTCGGCACGCTGGTCGGGACGAAGGTGCCGCTTGGCGACCTGGCCAGCTTCGCCCAGCTGCACGTACCGTTAGGCGGGCTCGCGTCGTTCCGGGTGGCGCTGTCGGGCACGCGACCGGCGCCCGTGATCGACTGGAACTCGGTGCTGCAGCAGCCGCAGACGGCCGGGGTCCGGCTCGACCGGATCGAGGCGACGGGCAGGTACGCCGAGCGTAGCTTCGGCGCGACGGCGCGCTTCTATCGCGACCAGGAAGCGACGATGGTTGCCAGCGTCGCGCTGCCGGTGGACCTCGCGCTCGAGCCGCGGACGACCCGACTCCTCGACCAGCCGCTCAAGGGCCGTGTCCGCGCCGACAGCGCTGACCTCGCCGTCCTCGAGACTCTCGCTCCCGGTCTCGACATCACCGGCGGCCGCTTCAGCATCGCCGGCGAGCTCGGAGGGAGCTGGCAGCGGCCGACGATCGACGGACGGCTGACGGTGAACGGCGGGGCGGCGGCGATCGCCGCGTTAGGCGTCCGCGTCAAGGCGGTGGACGTCGCGATCTCGATGCACGGCGACAGCGTGTCGATCGACCGGCTGTCGGCGCAGAGCGACGACCCCGGCGAAAAGGGCGCGATTGGCGCGCACGGCTTCGTCGATCTCGACTACCTGCACCACGTGAGCGCCGAGCGCAATCCGACCTTCGCCCTCGACGTCGAGGCGCGCGGCTTCCATGCGCTCAACAAGCGCACGATCGGCGACATTCGCATCTCGTCGCCGGGAATCCATCTCGCCGGATCGACGAAGAGCTCGACGCTCACCGGCACCGTGATCATCGACAAGGGCACGATCTACATCCCCGAGGTCACGAAGCAGCGCGTGCTC
>JAICUE010000327.1 GCA_025936015.1 Gemmatimonadaceae bacterium | reverse complement strand
GGGTCGGCCGGCGGCTCGAGCGCGAACCACTCGAAGACCACCCGGCACCGCTCGCTGCCGAGTGGCAGCACGACGTTCGTCTGGACCTGGCCGAGGTAGACGTTGAGCATCGTGTTCGGGAAGAGCCAGTAGTACTGGGCCTGGTCCTCTGGAGCGTTAGGCACGTACTGCCGCTCGGCGGCGAGATGCGGCGGCACCGGACGAAGCGGCGCGTGCTGGAGCGAGTAGTAGCGATGAGGCTCGACGCGATACTGGTCGTAGTCGAGCTCCTTGTGGAGCCCGGGATGGACGACCGGAAGGTGATAGCCCTCGAGATAGTTGTCGACGTAGACCTTCCAGTTGCAGGCGATCTCGTAGTCCTTGCGCATCACCCAGCGCATGCGCTCCGGATGGAAGTGCGCGGCGCGTTCGGGGATGTCCTCGAGGAAGTCGGCGAGCGGCGGCGCCTTGGGATCGACGTTGACGAAGACGAGCGGTCCCCAGCTCGCGACCTGCACAGGCTGCAGGTGCATGTCCGCTGGGGAGAAGCGCTCGACACCTTCCATCTCCGGCGCGCGGAGCAGGTTTCCCTTCAGGTCGTACGTCCAGCCGTGGTACTTGCACTGCAACGTTTGCCTCTTGCCGCAGCCATACGCGACGGGACCGGCGCGATGCAGGCAAACGTTATGAAACGCCCGCAGCGCGTCGCCATCGCGCAGCACGACCAGCGATTCACCGGCGACATCGGTGGTGAAGAACTGCCCCGACTCGGCGGCCTGCTCCGTCCGCCCGACGAGCTGCCATGTCCGCGCGAAGATCTTCTCGCGCTCGAGCTCGAGGTAGACGGGATCGGTGTACAGCCGCGCCGGGATGGTCTGCGCGTTGGCGATGTTGGAGTCGAAGGGGAAGAAGGCTGGCATTGTCTGGAGCTCATCTAGTCGGCGATAAGCGATAAGCTACAGGCAGGCAGCGAACGGCGTCGGAGGTGCGCATCCTCAACGCCGTTCGCTGCCTGCTTACTGCTTACCGCTTACAGCCGGTCGTCGGAGCACCCAGTACAGCGGCAACCCCGCGACGACGAGCAGCGTTCCCCAGCCGATCACCGTCCAGCCGACACCGTACATGGTGTAGAGGATGAAGAGAAACGCGATCGCGGCGATGATGCGGGAGTTGGTGGGGCTGCCATCGGTCCGGCGCGCGAGCGCGAACTCCGCGGCGGCCGCGAGGAGATGCGGCAGCAGCGTCGTCAGGACCGAGAGCAGGACGATGAAGTCGAAGACGCCGAGCAGCGAGCGGGAGAAGTAGAGCAGGAGCATCGCGCTCGTCACGAGGGCGCCGACGACCAATCCGACGGCCGGCGTCCCGTATTTCGGGTGGATCGCCGCCAACGGGCGGAAGAACAATCCGTCCTCGGCGGCACTCAACGGGATGCGGCCGGACATCAGGATCCAGCCATTCAGCGTTCCGAGCGCGGCGGCGACGGCCGCGAGCCCGACGATCGTGCCGGCCCAGGACCCAAGCGCCTGCTCGGCGGCCAGCGCGATCGGGCGCGCCGAGCCGGCGACGACGTCGTTAGGCATCGAGCCGGCGACGGCGATCGCGGTCAGCAGGAACACGAAGGTGCCGACCCAGTAGCCGATCATGGTCCCGCGGCGGATCGTCCGCTCGGGGGCCTGCACTTCCTCGGCGGGGACGGTGGCCGACTCGATGCCGGAGTAGGCCCAGACGACCAGTGAGGCGCCGACGGCGATCGAGCCGAAGCCGTTAGGCGCGAACGGATGGAGGTTGGCGGCGTCGAAGTGCGAGAGTGCGGCGATCGCGACGAGGACGAGGGGAACGAGGTTGAGGAACATCACCACCGTCTGTACCCGGCCGCTCTGCCGCACCCCGCGGATGTTGAGGAGGCAGAGCCCCCAGACGAGCGCGATCGCGAGGGCGAAGCGGAGCGCGGCGCTGCCGGCGAGCAACGGCGAGAATCCGACGATGTAGCCGACCGCGCCGGTGACGATCGCTCCGTTGCCGATCACCGCGCTCGCCCAGTACGACCAGACCGTTATGAATCCGGTCAGGTCGCCGAATGCATGACGGGCATAGACGTACGGGCCGCCGGTGCGCGGGAAGCGCGTGCCGAGTCGCGCGTAGACGAGCGCGACAAAGAGGTAGCCGAATGCGACGAACGCCCACGCGACGACCCCGAACGGGCCGGTCGCCTTGGCGAGCGAGGCGGGGAGGGTGTAGACCGACGTCCCCACCATGTTGCCGACCACGAGGGCGACGGTGCCGATGAGGCCGAGCCCGCGGACGAGCCGCCGGGCATCGCTCATCGCGGCACCGTTAGGCAGCTCACCGGATCAGGTGCCCGAGCCGCGACCAGCGGATGTCGGTGAGCGGACAGACGCCGGATCCGCACTCCGGATCGTACGAGTAGTAGACGAAGATCGGCCGGCCGCGCACGTTGACGCGGGGGACGAACCCCCAGTAGCGGCTGTCCTTCGAGTTGTAGCGGTTGTCGCCGAGCATCATGTAGTGCGCCGGCGGGATCACCAGCGGTCCCCAGTCGTCGTGGACCGGCCGAGCGGGGGGCGGCCCGAAGCGCGTGCCCTTCACCTCGAAGCGATGCTGCCAGTCGAAGAGCGGGCTGTACTCGGTCGCCGCGCCTTCGGGCGCCGGCTCGTGCGCGCCGTATCCCTGCCGCTGCGCGATTCCGTTCACGTAGACGAGGCCCTGGCGCATGTAGATCGTGTCGCCCGGCAGCCCGATGGTTCGCTTGACGAGCGTCGGGGTCGGATCCTCGGGCTGGTCGCTCTGCGGCGGCGACTCGAAGACGACGATGTCGCCGCGATGCGGGTCGCGATAGAAGCGGATCGCGGTGCCGGGGATGCGCAGCCGGATCGGCTTCCCGGTGAACGGGATCGTCGGGCCGTAGATGAACTTGTTGACGAACAGCCAATCGCCGACGAGCAGGCTCGGCACCATGCTCCCCGACGGAATGCGGTACGCCTCGATCACGAAGGCGCGAATGGCGAGGAAGATCGCGAGCAGCGCGATGAGCGACTTGAATGATTCCCACGCCCTGCCTGACGATGGCGCCTTGCCGCGCGCCTGCGCGACGGAGCCCTTCGACTTGCCCGAACCAGTGCTGCGTTTACGTGAAGCCACGGATGTGAAGACGAACGGGTAGCGGGACGGTGCGTGATCGCCGCGCAATGCGCGCGGCACTCGTGTCCCGGAACGATACACGCAGAACAACGAAGGGGTGCGCCCGGTTGGCCGCACCCCTCGTGTCGAGCCGCCTGAAGGCGCGACTCGTGACTGGACGATCAGTTACGACAGGTGCTTGTTGACGAGCTTCGTCATGTCGAACATCGAGACCTGGTCCTTCTTGAAGATCGGACGGAGGTTCTCGTCGGCGTTGATCATGCGGCGGTTCTTCGAATCCTGCAGGCCCTTCCGCTTGATGTAGCCCCAGAGCTTCTTCGTGACCTCGGTGCGCGGCATCGGCGAGTTGCCGACGACGCTACCAAGCTGCTCGCTCGGCTGCATTGGCTTCATGAACGCCGCGTTCGGGGTGCGCTTGGCGCCGCTGCGCTTCTTCGTCGCCGACTTGCGGGTCGCCTTCTTCGCGCCGCCCTTCTTCGCGGCACCCTTCTTCGCGCCACCCTTCCTCGCGCCACTCTTGCTGGCGCCGCCCTTCTTCGCGGCCTTCTTTCTGGCTGCCATGCGTTGTCTCCTGTGTGATGATCGGAGTGCGGTTTCTCTAGGGAAAATACCTGTCCGACGCGCTCAAACTATACGGCCATACGCGGGGCGCAATAGGGAAAATCGTCTTTTCCCATAGGAGAATCAGCGTTTTTCCCTGCGAAAACTGCATCGCCGGACACCGATCACCCCTGATCGCACGGGCATTTTCCCTGCGGGAACCGCCTCCGTCGCGGTTCCACGAGGGGAGGGACGCTCAACCCCCAGACAATGTTTCGAGGAGCCGCATCATTTTCTCGTCCCACGGATCGGGACTCGGATCATCAT
>JAICUE010000403.1 GCA_025936015.1 Gemmatimonadaceae bacterium | reverse complement strand
CGGTTTCGCCGGCGTCGCCGACGTGAAGGTCGGTCGCCACATCGTCATCGATGTCGCCGCGAAGGACCGCGATGGCGCGAGCAAGGCCGCGCGGCAGATGTGCGAGAAGCTGCTCGCCAATCCGGTTACCGAAGACTTCGAGATCGCCACGGTGGAGCCAGCGTGAAGTTCGGCATCGTCACCTTTCCCGGTTCGAACTGCGACTACGACGCCTTCCACGCCGTCACCGACGCGTTAGGCGAGGAGGCGGTGTACCTCTGGCACCGGGAGACAGATCTCGCCGGCGCCGACGTGATCGTCCTCCCTGGCGGCTTCAGCTACGGCGACTATCTCCGCGCCGGCGCGATCGCGCGCTTCAGCCCGATCATGGGCGAAGTGGTTGCGCACGCGAAGCGCGGCGGGCCGGTCCTCGCCGTCTGCAACGGCTTCCAGATCGCCTGCGAGGCCGGTTTGCTCCCCGGCGCGCTGCTCCGCAACGCATCGCTCTCGTTCATCGCGGAGACCGTCCGCCTGCGGGTGGAAACGACTTCGTCGATCTTCACTTCGGGGTATGTACCCGGGCAGCTTCTGCGCATCCCGATCGCGCATGGCGAAGGGCGCTACACCGCTGATGCGGCGACCCTCGAACAGCTCGAGAGCGACGGGCGTGTTGTCTTTCGGTACGTGAACGCCGCTGGGACCCCTGCCGACGCGGCCAACCCGAATGGATCGATGCGCTCGATCGCGGGAATCGTCAGTGAAGGTGGCAATGTGCTTGGCATGATGCCGCATCCGGAGCGCGCGGTGGACGCGCTGCTCGGATCCACGGACGGACTCGCACTCTTCGAGTCGCTGCTCTCACGCGTCTCGGCATAAAGCCGGGGAGGATTCATGTCGTACCGCGCTCTGACAGTCATCGCTGCTCTCGCTTTCGCCGTTCCCCTTGCGGCGCAGGACGCCGCCGTCGTGATCGACTCGGGGATGACTCGCGCCGAGGTGATCGACCGGCTCGGCAAGCCGCTCAACGAACGCAAGACGGGGGATCACACCTACCTCTTCTACCGCAACGGCTGCGAGCAGACCTGCGGCATGAACGATCTCGTCGTCCTCGATGACGACAAGGTCTCCGATGCGATCTTCCGCTCGCCGGGGCGTCATTACAGCGGCAACAGCTCGTCGCCGGTAGGCGTGAAGCCTGGCCGGAGCGCCGCCAGAGCGAAAGGCGCGGACGCCGGTGACGCCGCGATCGCGACGGTCCGCCGGGCGAAGCGCGGGGGAATCGTCCTCGCGCAACCGGCCGAGGGCGCGGCACCGGCAACGGTGACTGGCGTACAGGTAGTCCCCGCCGATGGCTCCGCCGGGGCCGCGATGCCGGCGACCGCCGCGCCAGACGCCGGATCGACGGATGACGTGAGGCCTAACGGTGCGATCCGTCCGGCCGCTGCCGCGCAGGGCACCGCGACGAGCGGCGTCGGCACCGGCGGAGGCGGCACCGCCGGCGGGAACGCGCCGCAGGTGACCGACGGCGGAGGGAATTCTCCGCAGGTCGGCTCGCCGCAGGCGCGCGCGGTGCGTCGCGGTCCGATCGGCGCGAACGGAAAGCGCGTCATTCTTCCGGTGCCGCTGCCGGGAGCGAAGGTCAACCCCGCGGACTCGGTGCGCGCGCTCACTCCCGACCGTCCGACCCCGCTGCCGGGCGCGAAGCTCAATCCGGCCGACTCGATTCGCGCCGAGCAGATTCGGCAGCAGCAAGCCGATACCACCCGCAAGCCATGATCACCTGATGACGCCGCATCACAAGCCGACGCACAACGAGGACGAATACTTCGCCAAGCAGGACGCAGAGCTGCTGCGGGAGCGCCGCGCCGCGCTCGACGCACAACGCGCGCAGAAGGAGCGCGCATCGCACTACATGAAGTGTCCGAAGTGCGGCGCGGATCTCGAGGAGCGCAAGTTCCATTCGATGGTCATCGATGTCTGTCCTGAATGCCAGGGCACGTGGATGGATGCGGGAGAGCTCGATATGCTCAGCTACGTGAAGCAGAGCGAGCTGCAGCGGTTCATCGGCTCGCTGTTCGGACTGAAGTAGTGCGCGTCGAGCCGCGCCCCGGTGATCCGCTCATCACGCCGGCGCTCGTCGCCGAGCATGGCCTGACCGCCGACGAGTACCAGCGGCTCATCGCGCTCCTCGGCCGCGAGCCGACGTTCACGGAACTCGGGATCGTCAGCGCCCTCTGGAACGAGCACTGCTCGTACAAGCACTCGCGTCCGCTACTGCGCACCCTGCCGACGAAGGCGCCGTGGGTGCTGCAGGGTCCTGGCGAGAACGCCGGAGTGATCGCGGTCGGTGACGGCCTCGCCGTCGCCTTCAAGATCGAGTCGCACAACCATCCGTCCGCAGTCGAGCCGTATCAGGGCGCGGCGACCGGGGTCGGCGGGATTCTGCGCGACGTGTTCACGATGGGCGCGCGACCCATCGCGATGCTCAACTCGCTCCGATTCGGTTCGCTCGACGCGGCACGGGTGCGGTACCTCTTCGCCGGTGTCGTGAAGGGCGTCGGCGACTACGGCAATTGCGTCGGCGTCCCGACGGTCGGCGGCGAAGTCGTCTTCGATCCCGCCTACGAGGGAAATCCACTCGTCAACGCGATGTGCGTCGGCGTGCTGCGCGAGGACGAACTGATGCTCGCCGTCGCCGAGGGGGTTGGAAACCCGATCATGGCGGTTGGTGCGCGCACAGGACGCGATGGCATTCACGGCGCAACCTTCGCCTCCGAAGATCTCTCCGAGGGGAGCGACGCCAAGCGGCCACGCGTCCAGGTCGGCGATCCCTTCACCGAGAAGCTGCTGCTCGAGGCGAGCCTCGAGCTGATTCGCAGCGGCCACATCGTCGCGATCCAGGACATGGGTGCAGCGGGCCTGACATCGTCGTCCGCCGAGATGGCGGCACGCGGCGACGTCGGCGTGACGATCGATACCGCGAAGGTGCCGGTCCGCGAGCAGGGGATGTCGCCATACGAGATCCTGCTGAGCGAATCGCAGGAGCGGATGCTCGTCGTCGCGAAGAAGGGCCACGAAGACGAAGTGCGGCAGATCCTGACGAAGTGGGAGCTCGAGGCCGCGGTGATCGGTGAGGTGATCGCCGAGCCGGTATACCGCGTCACCGAGGGCG
>JAICUE010000279.1 GCA_025936015.1 Gemmatimonadaceae bacterium | reverse complement strand
CGCCCGCCGACTCCTGCTCGCGCAGAAGAAGGACATGCGGCAGATCATCATGATCACCGACGGCAAGCCGAGCGCCCTGACGCTGCCTGACGGCCGGATCTACAAGAACTCCTTCGGGCTCGACGCCGGCGTCATCTCCGAGACGCTCAAGGAGGTCGCCCGCTGTCGGCAGAGCGGGATCGTGATCAACACCTTCATGCTCGCCCGCGACCGCGCGCTGGTCGAGTTCGTGAAGCGTGTCAGCGAGATCGCCCGCGGGAAGGCCTACTTCACGACGACGATGACGTTAGGCCAGTTCATCCTGATGGATTTCCTGAAGCGGAAGACGAAGCGCGTTTCCTGAGTGCCGCGGGCCTCTCGACCAGGCTAGATTCTCGCGTCCTCCCACTCCCCCCGACCGCGCGTGCTTACGTCACTCGGCATCCTCGTCCTCAGCTTCCTGCTCGGGATGCGCCACGCCACCGACGCCGATCATGTCGTCGCGGTGACCACGATCGTCGCGCGCCAGCGCTCCCTCCTGCGCGCCGCATCCATCGGCGCGCTCTGGGGACTCGGCCACACCCTGACGCTGCTCGCCGTCGGCGGGCTGATGATTGCGCTCAACATCGTGATGCCGCCATGGTTAGGCCTCACGCTCGAGCTGCTCGTCGCGGTGATGCTCGTCGTCCTCGGAGTGGTCAGCGTGGTCGGCGGGGCGCGCAGTGAGCGGATGGTCGACAGCAGCGCGCGTCCGGTGATCGTCGGGACGGTGCACGGGATGGCCGGGTCGGCGGCGTTCACCCTGCTCGCACTCCCCCTCATCGCCAGCCCGATGCTCGCCGCGGCGTACCTCGTCCTGTTCGGGATCGGCACGATTGCCGGGATGGTCGTCGTCACCGTCGCGATCGCGCTCCCCTCGCTCTACGCGGCGCATCGCATCGAGAGCGCGCGCCACATCCTTCGCTACGCGGCGGGATTCGCCAGCATCGCCTTCGGGCTGTATCTCGCCCATCGCATCGGCTTCGCCAACGGTCTGTTCACCGGCAATCCGGTCTGGACGCCGAAGTAGCGGTACACTGCCTAACGTTGGCCGTTCGCGAGCGAAAACGTGCCACATCCGGGCTGCTTTTGCAGATGATACAGAGGGGGGATTGACAACACTGCTCGATGCTTCGTGACTGCGCACACAGCCGCGGCGAAGGGGAATCTCGACATTAAGACGCACTAAGAATGCACTCGTAGTGCATCACTCCCCCCGCTCACCTATAGGAGAGCCATGCGTGTCCGAATGCTTGTCGTGGCGATGATTGCCACGCCCCTGCTCGCCAGCGTCTCATACGCGCAGTCGTCGAATGCGAATGAGCACGCGAACATGCGCTTCAAGGTCTGCGAGAAGCTCTCGCCCGCCAAGAACAAGCAGGGCTCGAGCAATGCCGGCAACTCGAGCAACGTGCGCCGCGAACCGCGGAAGTGCGTGCCTGACGTTCCGCCGCCGGTGACCCCGCCGTCGGGCGGCATCGCCGAAATCCACGGCATGGCGTTCACCGACGCGAATGGCAACGGTGTCTTCGACAGCGGCGAGGCGCCGCTCGCCGGTTGGGTGATCCAGCTCTCCGGTGCGGCCAGCGCGATGACGACCACCGCGGCTGACGGCAGCTACCAGTTCACCAACCTGCCGGTCGGGATCTATACCGTGTGCGCGGCGAGCGGCATGGCCCAGACTGCGCCAACCAGCGGGCCGGCCTGTCCGGGCGGCGGGTTTGGCTGGTCGGCTGAAGTGCCGGATGTGCTGCCCAGCATCTGGTACCTGGACATCGACTTCGCGCTGCACTAGGCGATAGCGAAGTCCGCGCTGTGAAGGTGAGAGCCTCGGGTGAAGCTGCCCGAGGCTCTCTTCTTTTCCCCGACGCGCGGCCAAGCGTACATTGCGCCTGACGGTGTGCCCGCTTCGACACCGCAGCGTCATCGCGATTCATCCTCGCTTACCCCGTGCCCTCGCGATCCACCTCCGCCAGCGACGCTGGTCCGGCCCTCGATCCACTCGTCGTCAACGACTTCGGGCGCCGCCTCCGCGCCTGGTACAGACGTTCGGCGCGCGACCTGCCTTGGCGAAATACCCGCGACGCGTACCGCATCCTCGTCTCCGAGCTGATGCTGCAGCAGACGCAGGTCTCGCGCGTCGTTCCGAAATACCACGAGTTCCTGAAGACATTTCCTTCGCTCGCGCACGTGGCTCGCGCCACCCCCGATCGAGTCACGGAAGCATGGTCAGGGCTCGGCTATTACGCGCGGGCGCGCAACCTTCACCGCCTCGCGCTCCGCGTCACGAGCGACGGCACTCGCCGTCGCGCGAAGCTGCCGAGCGAGCCGCACCAGCTCCGCGAGCTCCCGGGCATCGGCGCCTACACCGCCGGCGCGGTCGCGTCGTTCGCCTATGGCAAGCGTGCGGCGCTCGTCGATACCAATGTCGCCCGCGTGCTGTCGCGCGTGTTCGCTCCAGCACTCTCGCCAAAGCGGCCGCGCGACCTCACGGCGATCTGGCGCATCGCCGAGCGTTCGCTGCCCCGCACGGGCGCGGCGACATGGACGCACAACCAGGCGTTGATGGAGCTCGGTGCCCTCGTCTGCACGGCGCGTGTCGCGCACTGCCACCGCTGCCCGGTGCGCGTCGTCTGCGCGAGCGCCGGTGACGGCAGCCCAGGCTGACCCTCGCGCAATTCGCGGAACGATGTATAGTGGTAGCGCGGCACCGACCCTTCACACCATCGGGAATGCCTCGACCACTCCGCGTCCTGATCGCCGACGACGAGCTGCAGGTGCGAGAAGCGCTGCGCGGCGCGCTCTTCGCCGACCCGCGCGCTGACGTTGTTGGCGAGTGCGCCGACGGACTCGCCGCCCTCGAGGCGTGCAGCGAGCTGCACCCCGACGTCGTCTTCCTCGACGTCGAGATGCCGATTCTCACCGGCATCGAGGTCGCCGGCCAGCTCGAGCCGGCCGAGCGCCCGGCGATCGTCTTCGTCACGCCCTGGGATGCGTACGCGGTGCGCGCCTTCGAGCACGACGCGATCGACTATCTCGTGAAGCCGTTCGACGAGACCGGCGTGCGCGACATCCTCCGCCGGGTCGTCGATCATCCCGCGGATCGACCGGTGCAGCTCGAACCCACGCTCGGCGATCTCGCGCGGCACATTCATACGCCGGTCCGCTTCGTCGCGACCATCGCCGAGCGGATGCAGGTGATCGACGCGACAGTGGTGGACTGGGTCGAGCAAGCGGGCGAACATGTGCGGGTGCATACCGGGCACGACTCGGCGCTCATCCGCGAGTCGATGGCCGGAATCGCCCAGCGGCTCGATGCGAGCGAATTCGCCCGCGTCAATCCGTCCACCATCGTCAGGCTCTCACGCGTGCGCGAGGTCGCTCCAGGCGACAACGGCGACTACAGGCTGTTCCTCACCACCGGCTCGACGCTGACGCTCAGTCACGCCTGTCGCGATCAGGTCATCCCGCGCCTGACCGCGAGTCTGCGTTAGGCAGCGCGCCCGGCTGGAACAGCGGCCGAGCGCCCTCCGTCAGGCAGCGCGCCCGGTTAGAACAGCTCCGACCAGCTCCGCTGCGGCGCCTTCACCGGCAGTGCAGTGCGCTGCAAGGCGATGTTGTTCGCGCAGCTCGAGTACTGGATCCCCGAGTTACCCGACAGCGTCGTCGTGGAAGTACTGTCGACGACGTTGGCGGCGAGCACGCTCCCGTAGATGTGGTTGCCGGTGCCGGTCAGCTTCACCGTTCCGCGGGCGATCACCGGACCGTAGAAGGTGAATCCGCCCTGGATGCTGAGGCTCCCGTTGACGAGCAGGATCCCCTGGCCGACGTTGCCGTTGATGGCCAGGTCGCCAGGCGCATAGATGACCGGGAAGTAGCTCTCGCACGCGCCGGTTGGCGCGGAACGAGCCGGGTCGCCCCAGTTCTTCGTGTCGGTGAAGTTGCAGGCGGACCCGCTCAGCGACGGCGCGACGCCGGTCAGCGTACCGCTCGCGGTCTTGTCCGCCATGCCGACCAGGTCGGACCACGTCATCCCGCCGTAGCTGAAGTAGGTGTTCGTATCCAGCGCGGCGGTGGTGATGCTGACGAGCGGACTCCCCTGGATGCAGGCGTAGTTCTTTCCGCACTTACCGCCAGAAGTCAGGTTCGAAAATGACGGCACCACCGCGCCGGCGACCGACGCACCGGCGGGTGGACAACCCCATCCGGTGATCGTGCTGTCGTTGCCGTTGATCGTCGTCGAGCCACCGATCTTGACGGTGCCCTGCGTCGTGATCGCTCCGAGGACCTTGACCTGCGGGACGGCCAGCCGGACGAGCATCCCCGCCCGGCGCCGCGTTCCTGACCGGGGACCGGTAGTCGCACGGCCTTCCGAGGCGACGAAGTACGACAGGTTGTTCAGCTTCGTGATGCGCACGGTGTCCACCGACCCATCGCCCGGCGCGTAGCTACGCACGAACGTGGTGCCGGCTTTGAACGCATTCCATGACCGGTCCCAGGTCTGGTAGACCACGCCATGGCCGTACTCGGCGGCGGTCATCGCCCGCGCCTGCGTCAGGCTGTTGCTGCCCAGACGATACTCCTGGAT
>JAICUE010000563.1 GCA_025936015.1 Gemmatimonadaceae bacterium | reverse complement strand
TCGTTTCGGACGTGGTTTACGATGACGCGGACCGTGTCACCCACCGCGCCGCGCACCGGCCGCGCGGTGATGGTGGGTGACGGACGCTGCGTGCAGGCGACCGCTATGCCCGCCGCCACCAGCACCAGCTGCGCCCGGCGCATCACGCGGGCTCCGCCATCGCGAGCACCTGCTCACGCGAGAGCTCCATGCGATGGACGTCGCGTGCGTGACGCTGGACCACGGCGACCAGGCCATCATCGGTGGATTCGCGGAACGTCTTGCCGCAGTCGCAGGATACCTTCTTTGCCATCGTCGTGTCCTCCCGGGGTTGGTCATTGCCTGCCTCACGGCGTGGAGGTATATCCGGGAGACCTTGGCGTCGGATTGGCGGAGCATTGGCGTGACGTTCGAGTTCCCATCGGTTCGCATCCACCTGGCCGGCCGTGTCTCCCTCGAGGTGGACGGTCGTCAGCTCGAGCAGTCCGCGTTCCCCGGCCAGCAGGGACGCGTCGTCTTCGCCTACCTGGTCGCCGAGCGAAGCCGGCCAGTCGGGCGCACCGAGCTCGCGGCCGTGCTCTGGCCGGGGGAGACACCGCCGTCTTGCGAGAGTGCGCTCAACGCGGTGGTAAGCAAGGTGCGCGCGCTTGTCGGCCGCGCGGGGCTGGACCCCTCCGCCCTCGTCGCCGCGCCCGGGTGCTACGAGCTGCGTCTCCCAGCCTCGGCCTGGGTGGACATCGAAGTCGCGGCCGACGCGATCCACGAAGCGGAGACCGCACTCCGCCTCGGCGACCCGGCGCGCGCCTACGGACCGTCGGCCGTCGCCCACCACATTGCTCGTCGTCCCTTACTCCCGGGCGCCGAGAATCCGTGGATCGACCGGATGCGCGCGCGCCTCCGCGCGATTCTCCTCCGTGCGCTCGAGTGCCGCGCCGAGGTCTATCTCTGGAACAAGGAATTCCCGCTCGCCGTCGAGGCGGCGCGCGAACTGACCGTGCTCGAGCCGCTGCGGGAGAGCGGACACCGGCTGCTCATCCGCGCCCTCGCCGCGGCCGGAAACTCGGCGGAGGCCCTTTCAGCCTACGAGCGCTGCCGCCGTCTGATCGCGCGCGAGCTCGGCGTGAATCCTTCGCGGCAGACGAAGGCGGTGTACGAGGCGGTCCTGATGTCGCTCTGAGCGAGAGGGCGAGCCGCGGCCAGGAATTGTAGCTCGTCTCGTCGACCAGCCTACTCCCAGCGAAACACCTTCGACGAGATCAGCAGCCCGACGACGAACGTCACGACGAGCGCGACGACGTCGCCGCTGTGCGCGGCCCACCCGTCGCCACGCCAGACGCCGAGCAGCAGCGAGACGACGTAGGTGAACGGCATCACCCGCGCGAATGCCTGGAGCAGCGGCGGGTACGCCGCGATCGGCACGAACAGCCCGGACAGTCCGACCATCGGGTAGAGGATCAGCGCGCCTAACGGCTGGGCGAAGCGGGCGGTCGGGACGATGCTGGCGATGACGAAGCCGAGTGACAGGATGCTGAAGACGCTGAGCAGCAGCGCCAGCGCGAAGCTGTACACCGGCACGCCGGGGCCGAAGACGAAGTAGCGCTTGCCGGCGAGAAGGAGCAGGACGATCGTGACCGCGGTGAGCAGGAGCTTGGTCACGACGTG